>DYRX01000128.1 GCA_020718525.1 Victivallis vadensis | reverse complement strand
CCGGTTAAATTATTCAAGTGTATTACGATTAGTATTTAAGGGACAGGACACTAGTCAAGGACAGGATGGACGATGCCGGCGCAAGATGGACATCCAGGGGTGCTCAATCCGTATTGAATATGAGGGCGATCAAGAGGAATGGGACATGGGACGAATTCTGGAAATTCCATCTCGAGAATGAACGTGTCCGGGTCTATGGCAAGTTCATCGAGATTATTTAACCAGTTTAAGACAGACTCCCTAAAAGTGCGAATTGACGCAGAGCAGTCGGGGGATTTCCCAAAAGTTGAACTTTATCTCACACGAAGATACAATATTTGTTTAATAAATAGGTAACATATTTTAGACTTAGCCTTGACAATCGCTTTGAAATATGTTAAAATGCGGGTGTTGATGAGACCGGCAAGGCTCACAAGCTATCAAAAAGAAGGAATCTGGCGCGGTGATCAAAGAGCTTGAAACACATAGATTAGGTAACATACTTAAAAGAACTAGGCAGAGGAAATCTGCGCTGATCGCCGGTCAGATACGCGACGGCATCAGCAAAGGGCTCTATTCGGAACAGCTTCCTGCCAGCATCGAGCTTGCCAGAGAATTTTCGGTGAATAAAAACACCATAGACAAGGCGCTAAGGACCCTGATCGAGCGCGGGGAGATAGTCAGAGTCCAGGGGAAAGGGACTTACATCGCCGGGATGGAGCCCTTCAAAAAGGCAGGGCCTAGAAAAAAATCACGCAGGTACGCCTTCATAATAGACGGCAGTGACTTTTTTTCCGGCTACCTGAGAATATTGGATGTCTGCGACGAGGAAATCTCAAAGCTCAATGGAACGACGATCTTCGTTCAGTTTTCGAGGACAGATCCGGTCGAAAAGCTCCTGGGCAGGCTCAGATCCCGCCAGATCGAAGGAGTTTTCGCTTGCGGTCTGATCGGAGAGAATGTGATACGTGTTATCAAGAAGGAATTCAATCTGGTTCTGATTGACTACAAGGGTGGAAAAGAAGGAGCCAACATGGTGGTGTGGAACAATTTCGAGGCGGCACGGGAGACTGCGACCATGCTTCTCTCTTGCTTGCCTGGGAATTTCACATGCTTGCAGGCAAAGTTGGTCTATCCGGACGGAAGCGTCAGCGTGAGTCCTAACTACGCCGAGAGGCTTGATGGATTCAAGTCGGCGCTTGAAGAGAAGAATGCGGATTTCGAAGTTTTTTCATCCCCCTGGAGCTTTTCGGATGCCTCACTAAACGAGAGGATGGCGAAACGCCTCTCCCGTGGCGGAGTCCTCCTTTCTCCATCATATGAACTTGCACTTCAAGCACTTATAAAGTTGAATCTGACAGGACTTCTGGGTTCCAAGCTTAAGCTGGGCACCTTTGTGAATTCGCATGGGTCTGCCTGCCTCCCGAAAGGCGTCTACGCCGTCCTCGACATTGACAAGTGCGCACGGGCGGCGGCTTCCCTGCTTCTCGGAACCATAGGAAGGCCCTTCGAAAAATACAGAAGCGTAGTTGTGGGCAACGAATATCTGGAGATTTGACATATCTTTATAAATTGGAAACTCATAGATTAAACGAGGTCAGGATGCGAGCTATGATTTGCAAAAAAACAATCGGATTGAAATTCGTGCGATCCTTCACGCTGATCGAACTGCTCGTCGTGATCGCAATAATTGCAATACTTGTTTCTATGCTTCTGCCGGCGCTGAACAGAGCAAAAGGCATGGCGCATATGGCGGCATGTGGAAGCCTGCTCAAACAATATGGAACAGCACTTGCAAATTATTCCGGAGATTACAACTCTTACGTGACACAGGATCTTATTAAGACCGGGGACTACAGTCATGTCGGCTATCCTTTTATACAGAATAATGGAACAAAAGTCCAGTATAACTGGCTTGATAATATTGCAGTATATCTTGGAGTAAAAGATACTGACATGCAGAATGTTTGTGCTACCGTGGGAGCTAGTCCGTGTGCACAGTATTCAACTAGTTTGAAAAGTGGCGGAGCTATTTTCAGGTGCCCTGGGGCGATTGGACAGTTGACAATGTATGACCACACTGACGATATTAAATTCAACTATAAAGCCAACTCGTGGGCAATGTCGGGAAATCGTGGAGCTGGTGGAAGCAGTATTACCTGGAAAAAAGAGTCACAGATCAAACCGATGACAATAATGGTTTACGATGGCAGGGGGGCAAACGGAGCAAGCATTTATCCGCGATATGATCCATTGACAGATAAAAACTATCTCAACCCGCGGCACAAGGGAGCAGTTAATTACCTCTATTTTGATGGTCATCTGGAGTCTATACTGTGTTAGGTATGAAGCTGAACCTTTTTTAAGATATAGATTTGTTTAATTCTCAAACCAATACAGTATAGCTCAACATTACATTTAAATAAACCGGATCGATGGACTACGCCAGCAGGAACCCCACTATGGAATCCTTAACATTTATTTAGAATAATTTATGAAAATTTCTACTGACAGAATGATTTTGCGGTCCTTCACGCTAATCGAACTGCTTGTTGTGATCGCGATAATTTCCATACTTATGGCAATGCTTCTGCCTGCCTTAAAATCTGCCAAGGACGAAGCAATAAAGGCATCCTGCATGAGCAATCTCAAGCAGATTGGTCTTTCAGTTCCCATGTATGCAAATGATTTCAACGGCTACATGTTCCCTGAATCCGGGGCACACCCTGATGCGCCTTCTGGAACTAAATACTGGCCGGACTTTCTGTGCATATACTTTGATCCCTCTGCAAAAATAGATACCGCAGGATCCCAGTCTGTCGGAAAAATGTCGAAAACAGGGACATGGCAGAGTAATTGGCACAAAAAATCTCATGTCTGCGACTGTCCTGCAATAGACCAGTCACAGAAGGTTCAGGATGCACATGACTATGCCATGAATTCTGGATACCGCTGGCGCACAGATTTTCCGGCCGATTCCCCAACTAAGCTCGATTCATACAAAAAACCATCTTTGTTCATTCAGTTCCTCTGCAATGGTAATCCTGGCTTCGCGGTAACAGGTTCCTATGCAGATTATGGCTTCTTTCCGTGGAATGTGTCCGATAAAAATGCCGTTGGAGGTTACGCCCCACATAATAAGAGAGCAGCCTCAGTATTTCTTGACGGGCACCTTGGAAGCATAAAAAAAACGGACATACAAAATTACACATGGGACAGTCTCCCTTTCGGAAACAAATGAGAATAAATTTATCGAAATGATATTTATGGAAAAAGAGGAATAGCATCAATGAAAAAATTTGCGCACTTGTTACTGATGGTGGTTTCTGCCCTATCCTTGTCTGCGGATGAAAAAGTCTTTGACATTTTCAAAGATGGGAAGCTTGTGTCTGGAGCAGAGCTTGTCAACGCGCAGATTATAGACGGCAAGATTGAAACAGAGCTTCTCGCCAGCAAAGGATGGGGCAACCCGAAATTCGAGATCAAGGGACTTCACATAGATCTCTCTTCGGTTCCTGACATTGCGCTCGTTAAGGTCAGGATGATCGCGCTTGGGCAAGTCAAGGAGAGACCATCTTATTCGGAGATTATCGTGGGGAACAGCGCCGGGCAAAGGCTCGTGATACCGCAGTTTCCGTTCAGAGCCTACCGCGCAGATGCGCCGGACTACATGACGAAGTCGCTAGAGTTCACCGAAAGCTACGCTAGCATGCGGGAAGGTAAAAGCTATGGATCAATCACAAGCCTTGCGCTGAACACCGGCAACAAGGTCAAAATGAAATTTTCCTGCATTCAAATCTTGATTGACGCTGACGGAAAAAGCAGGTATCCTGACGATCCTGCGCCGTCACCCGAATGGAGGACAGGAAAGCTAAGTGCCATATACGCCCTTCCATGCTCGGAGAGAGTCTTCCGCGATGAGTTGGATTCTCCTCACAAGAAAGGGAACAGCGTCTGGAAGAATGGAAAGATTGTCATTTCCGGGGCAAAGAGGGAAAGCGTATCCTTCCAGATTGTGCTTGAGGCGGAAAAAGGCAAAGATGGTCTGAACGGACTTGATTTGAAGTTTGACGGGTTGCGCAAGGAAGCAGGCTTGATGCCATGGGAATGGCTTTCCGGCGATTCGATAGACAATTACGATTGCGTAAATCCTTCGGATCCATATGATTATGTTGGGAGAAGCATACAGCTCTACCGGGCGAGATACCTGAAAGTCTCAAAGCCCTGCGATTTCACGGACAAAAAGGTTGCCCAGGCCGCAGGAGCGATAGGACGCGAGATTCCCGAAATACTTATCCCGTTCGAGGCTAAATGGGGCGCCGCACCGTTTTCAATTTTCCCGGGCACAACGCAATCGCTTTGGGTTGACATATACATACCCGTCGAGGCATCAGACGGCATGTACCATGGACAAATCAAGTTGCTGGAGAATGGAAATCAAATTGCCGTGCTTCCAGTGGAGCTCGAAGTCCTTCCATTTTCCCTTCCTGAAAAAATTTCTTTTGTCCCATTCGTCCTGTGCGAGCCGGGAAAACGCCAGAGCTTCAGTCCGGAAGACAAATACAAGATTGATCAGATATACCGCAGATTTTTCCGCAGGCATGGTATGTTCATGGTCGAGTCCGTCAAAAGCGAAGCGAAAGATTTCGACAAGATAGTCTCTTGCGGCGCTGGATCGGTGTTCACAAGGGAAAACGGCTACGAGGGGCGATCCTACGGTAGCGACGATCCTTTTCTCTTCATCAATTTCTACAACGCAAACAGGGCGCCTTTCGGCGGCCCGAAACCTGACGGAGACGAGAAATCCTGGCACGAAGGTCTCTCGAAATGGAAAAAGGCAAAGGACAAATTAGTGCCGTCCTCGAAGCTTGTCTTCTATGCCTGGGACGAGCCATCCCACAATTTTGAAGGCGGGCTGGACGGATTTGTAAAATGGACAAACACAGTTTTTCCCTTCATAAAGTCCTTCGAGAAATCTCAGGATGAAAAAGTTCTCACATACTCGACGACCTGGCGTGATGCCGCAAGCAAAATTCCAGCACTCGACGCGTTCGGCGTGAAGACGGTTCAGGAAGCCGAGGAAACCCTGCGCGAGAAAAGACAGATTTGGCTCTACAATGGTCCGATGACATATCCCAACTATCCTGCCGCCATGAGAATTTGCGGATGGAAGGCTTTCCATCTCGGATGCAGTGTCTGGTGGCTCTGGCATGTCAACGACTATTCTCCGGCGCATGATGTCTATTCCGATCCGTACAATTTCCACAATCAATATGGCGAGTTCGGAGCGGGAGACGGTCTGCTTGTCTATCCTGGGAACGATAAAATTATTGCCAAGCGCAGTCCGGGGCTCGATGGTCCCGTTCCATGCCAGCGCTTCTTCAACTGGAGGCAGGGGCTCATTGACTATGAATACCTCAAGCTGGCATCGGAAATAGATCCCAAGGCCGCGGCAAAAATCGCTTCGGAAATTACTGATGCGGCAAGTCTCGCGTGCGGCCTGCCCGGCGAAGGCGGAAGTGCAGGCTATCCCAAAAATGACAGCTCATACAGCGAAGCAAGGAAAAAACTTGTCGATATCATAGTTTCCTCGCATTGAGATCAAATCGTTTTTTAGTCTCAGGTTTTTGAATATTTTCAACAAGTCAAAAAGGAGTGGCAAAGATGAAGAAGGGTCTTGCAATTGTGGCGGCTCTGATGGTGGGGACTGGGATTTTCGCACAGGAGCGGATTGTTCCTCTGGTCAAAATCCAGGGCGGTGAGAATTTCAGCGACGCGACGGCAAAGCAGGCTTTGAGCGAGGAGCACGGTGGCGCATCCAACGTTTCAGTCAAGGTTGATTTCAGCGGCGACAGCTCCATCGGCGCATACAATCCGAAGCTCAAGAATTGGAAGGATGCAAAGACCTTGCAGATCAAGGCTTTCAATCCGGCTCAGGACATCAAGGAATTTGTTCTGGTCGTGGTTCCAAAGGATCTCAAGGGCAGGAAGAGATACGAGGGCAGATCTGACAACAAGTTCATCCTGAAGCCCGGAGACAATACGGTAAAGCTTGATGTCCAGGGATTTACAAGCAACGACGGACAGCTTTTCGATTTGAGTGACATTGTCCAGTTCTACATCTGCGCTGGCGAAAAGAACAAGGATGCGCAGATTTTCTTCCAATCCTTTGACCTGATATTCTGAAGAAGCAGTAAAATGAATTTCAAATCTGGAAATTCCGGGCTGGCCAATCTGCTGGCAATCGTTCTCTGTCCTCTTATGCTTCAGTTTTCACCCATTCCTCTCCTGGCGGACGATGAGGTGAAAAACGGGGAAGCTAGCTGCAGCGCCGCAGTTCCAAGTGAACAAAAACCGGACAAGGAATCTTCCCTTTGTCCGGTCAAAACTGCGACAGAGCAGAAGCCTCTTCCTGTCGAAAGAATTCTTTTGAACGACTTGCTTGCAGAGATTGGCAACCCGGAGATTTCCGGACAGATCAGAATACTCGAGAAGTTTGACAAATTTTTTCTCAGGGCGCCTTCGGTTTCGGAGCCGCCCTACATTCCGGACGCAAAGGAGAAGGAGCAGGGATTCGTGCTCTTTCCGAGGCGTCTGGATCAGCTCGTATATTGCAATTCTTCTCCGGCGAAAAGATCGCAGGACGCTCTTGATTTCTCTGGGGCGCGCGGAGCCTCCTCCTTTGGATTTCTCGGAATCCTGCCGCTCAAGGAGATCAGGGATTTGAATATTTCCATCTCTCCGTTGGTGAATTCCGAAGGAGACGCATTGAGCGCGGCATCTGTCCGCATCTATCTTGCAAGACATCTCTTCAGCACAGAAAAGGCGAACATCTTTTTTCCGGAGCCATTTGGGCTACAGCCGATTCCGCAAAAAGTTTCCTTCAAAGAGGGGATTGCACAAAGTTTCGGGATAGATCTTTCCATACCATCAGATGCCAAACCCGGCAATTATTCCGGCATGCTCACTGTAAATGCCGACGGCAAAACAGCCTCAGTCCCGTTGAAACTTAAGGTCTGGGATTTCGAAATTATTTCTCCGAAGAGCTCCGAAATGAACTGGGGCTTTTTCTATGGCGGATTGAAGACAAAAATGGATGCGGATTTTCTAGCCGCGAACGGCGTCACAAGCATCGTCATGGATGCCTCTCTTGACGACTCCTTCTTCTCGCTTGTGAAACAGCTCCGCGAGTGGGGAATCAAAGGAACCCTGCTCCTCAATGTTGGAAAATTGGAGTCTTCAATAAATCCGCCGCCGCCATCTGCCTACGGAAAAGAATGGGAAAAGGGATATTTCGAAGTTTTAAAGACTTTTGACAGCAAAATGCGGGAAGCTGGCGAAAGCGACTACATCGGACTCATCTGGGACGAGCCCAGAGAAACGATGCTCAATCCATGGAACAGAAGCTATGCGCAGACAATGTCATACCACAAGGTTATAGGCGAGGCGCTTCCGGAAATGAGAAGAGCTGTAAACCCGATGACGGACAATCCCACTCAGGAATGCCCGGAAGGACTTTATGTGAAATTCGCAGATAGCTTCGAAGTTGTAATTCCCCATTACTGGGCACCTTGCAAGGGGATCATAGCCGCAGCGAAAAATAATCCCAAGACAGCTCTTTGGAGCTACAATGACGGGTGCAACAGACTGGCGTGGGGACTGCATTCCTGGGCGCGCGGAGTCAAGGGAAGGCTCATCTACGAATACAGGGCATACCATAAGCTCGAGCATCCGCTTTCACCGATATACATGTCATCAAGGGAGTTCGAGGGGAGAAGCTACACCGGCGCGAATGTCGCGATCGCCTGGCAAGATGAAATCTGGCCAACAGTGAAAATGATTGCGCTCCGGGAGGGAGTCATGGACTACAAATACGTCTATACCCTTGAAAAGGCGATGGAGAAATCCAAAAACGAGAAGGCGAAGGAAGATGCGGCGAAATTTTTAGAAGAGCTCCGCAAAGAGGTGCCGGAATATGCCCACTCGGACAAATTTTCCAATCCCGAGGAGGTTGACCGCGGCGATCCTGAGATGCAGTTGATCAGCGAGCTGGATGCGACGAGGGAAAAAATCTGCGCTCTCATCATGGAACTTTCAAAGTAACTTGGAGTCTCGAAAAAAAAATGAATGTCCTGCTTATCACGAGCGACCAACAGCACTGGAAGACCTTTGGATTCAACAATCCCCAGATAAAGACGCCAAACTTGGACAGGCTGGCGTCGAGGGGAGTTATATTTTCCAGAGCTTATGCCCCGAATCCGACATGCACTCCTACGAGGGCATCAATCATAACTGGTCTCTACCCCAGTCAGCACGGTGCTTGGTCGCTTGGCACAAAACTGCCTGAAAATGTCCCGTGCGTCGGAGACTATTTCCAAAAGAATGGTTACCGGACGGCTCTGATCGGAAAGGCTCACTTTCAACAGCTTCTCGATCACCCTGACTACCGCTCCATCGAGTCCAATCCGCTTCAGCAGGATTTGGATTTCTGGCGCAGCTTCTATGGGCCCTTCTACGGATTCGAGCATGTCGAGCTGGCGAGAAATCACGCCGACGAATTTCATGTCGGCCAGCATTACGCGATATGGATGGAAGAAAAAGGCTTTTCAAACTGGAGGGACTATTTCTGCTCTCCGAAAGAAGATTATGGCGGAAGACGCTGGAAGTGGAATCTTCCGGAAAAATACCACTACGGAAACTGGATCGCCGAAAGAACGTCTTCACTCATCGAGGACTATGTCACAAAAAAGGAAAATTTCTTTCTTTGGGCGAGCTTCCTCGATCCGCATCCGCCATATCTTGTGCCAGAGCCCTGGGACGAACTCTACAACCCGGAGACTCTGGATGTCCCCTGCGCAGATCCCTCCGAGCACGCGCTGAATCCGCCGCACTTCCAAATGACTCAGCAGGAAAATCCCGACTTTTCATCCTATCAGGAAAAGGACGGACATTCCTGCCACGGCTTCCACAGCCATCTATGCGACAGGAAAACTCTCGCCAAACATATCGCTGTCTATTACGGAATGATCAGCCTCATGGACAAGCAGATAGGAAAGATTCTCGACAAAATTGACGAGCTTGGCATTGCTGATGATACTCTCATTGTCTTCTCCACCGATCACGGACATTTCTTTGGACAGCATGGACTTACGGCAAAAGACCCATTCCACTACGAAGACATGATTAAGGTTCCTTTGATCGTCAGCATGCCTGGAAGCGTCCCGCAGGGAGTCTCCAAGGATGCCCTTCAGTCCTTGGTGGATCTCTCTCCCACTTTTCTTGACTTCTGCGGCATGGACGTGCCCAGAACAATGAGCGGACTCAGCCAGAAGAATGTCTGGCTCGGAAATTGCAATTCCGTGCGCGAAAGCGTAATGGTTGAAAACCGCCATCAGCCTAGCACTGTTTTCCACAAGACCTATGTTGACAGGCGATACAAGCTGACAGTCTATTTCGGAAAAGACTACGGGGAGCTATTCGATCTGGAAAATGATCCGTGCGAAATTCGCAATCTATGGGATGATCCGGATTCGAAGGATCTTAAAATGGAGCTTCTTTTGAAATTCATCCATTCGGAATTTGCGACCGAGCCCCTGCCGATGCCCCGCGTCTGGGGGGCTTAGTCTTAAAATCCGATTGGCAATAAGCATTTTCAATGCTAGCTTACCTGATTGATTTTGTGTCCGTCATCCGTTTGCGGAGTTCCGAGTCGAAAATGTACAAAAAAACAGCATTCGTCAAAAACAAGGCGGGAATTCACTGCAGACCGTCGAGCACAATCCTCCTTGAGGCACAAAAATTTCCAGATTGCCATTTTAAAATTTATTCAGACAAGGGAAGTTCCGAGCTTGGCAGTATGCTTTCGCTTCTTGCACTAGGGCTTTCATGTGGGGACAAGATCGAGATTTCCGCCGAGGGAAAAAACGAAGCCGAGGCAGTGGAGCGGCTCTACGAGCTTTTCGAGTTTGAATTCGATTTCCCAACCTGAAAGCAATGCATGCGACGTGGAAACAATCTGAAAACGAGGCTATTGTCAGCGCTGGATCTTTTCACGCTTAAGCTTTGGTCGCTATTTAAAACAATCCTGGAATTTGCACTCAGACTGCTCTCGATTGTCCTGCTTTTCCTTTTCCGCGCCTTTCTAGCTCTTGCCGCCTCAAACAAGTCAGTCTCGCGTTTCAACAAAGCCTTGAAAAAGGAATTTAAAACGTTTTCAGGCGCCTTCGATCTCGTCTCCGCCCTGAACGGCTTTATTCTAATGCTGAAAAGATTCGATGCAAAAATGCGAAGTTCACCCTATGCCAGGCGCATCCTTTTCCTTTTCGCCGTCATTGCACTCGTCTTATACGTGCATCCGCCTTCATTCTGGCGCTCCTGGACTTTTTATCAGAAGGGCACAGCATCATACTATGGTAAAGGCTTTTATCTTAACCGCACTGCTAGCGGCGAATTGTTCCTGCCATTTTCAGGCATGACTGCGGCGCACAAGACACTCCCGATAGGAACTACGGTGATGATTAAAAATTTGAATAATGGCAGACGCGCAGTCGCAAGAATCAACGACAGAGGTCCATATGTCCAGGATAGATGCATTGATCTCTCTGTGCCTCTGGCGAAAAAACTGGGAATGAAGGAGAAGGGGCTGGCTCCCGTGGAGATATACGTCGCCAACTAAGGGGCTGTTGCGAATCCGGAATTTTTCCCATCCGTGCCTTTTCATCAGCCTATGGACATTTGATTTTGGTGAGGACAGCCCCTTAGCCCGATTTTCGCGCGAAAATCGGGTTAGGCATACCCTCTGCGCTATGTCGAGGATTTTGGAGCAAAGTCAGAATTCCTGACTCGTGGAAATTGCTGTTGTTGGGATTTATCTGCCTGTGCGG
>DYRX01000127.1 GCA_020718525.1 Victivallis vadensis | reverse complement strand
GAAAGCCTGTCTTCCTCAAAAGAGCCCGGAAGGACGGCGAACTTGTGATCCTCTGCCGCAGTGAAAGCCGGAGGGAGAAGGAGTCCGCAATGCTAAGCAGGACGGAGGAAAAGTACCTGCGCGATCTTGCACTGCTCGCGGAAAAGCTGAAAAGCCCGAACTCGAAGCTCAGGCACAACGAGGCGGTGCAGAGAAGCATCGGGCGCATCCATATCCATCGAGGCATCCAAGGGCGGCGAAGCACTACGACGTACGCGTCGAGGAGGCCTTCCGGAACATGAAGGGCGAACTGGGGCTGAGACCGTTCCACCATCACAGATGCTACCGCTGCGACGCGCACGCGTGGATCACAGTCCTGGCGTACCATCCTCCAGAGGTGGATAGAGCACACGCTCGAGCTGGCCGGATGCCCCGCCACATGGAACTCTGAGATCCTCATGAAAATGATACATGACAGCTCCGCAAAGTTCGGAATTGAAACATCCTACTACGACAAGTTCCTTAACAGAAGAAAGCCCTTCGACGACAGATGAATTACGATATTACTTCAACCCACGATTCATCAAATTTTAGAGTCGCAAGGACTTCGTCGCGATTAAGTTTTGGAGGCTTCCTGATGCGAATCGCCAAGCGCTGATCAGGAACATCCTCAATGATCGTGAATTGAGATCCGTGTGGCTGCCAAGTGAACACATGAACGTTGCCACTTTTGTCGTAGCCCTCAAGATTGTCGTTGTCATTCCACTGCCACCAATATGTCTTAAAATCATACATGACCGTTTCGAATTCGAAGGCGGAAAGCTCTAAAAGATCGTCCGATTTGACCAGAACAACAGTGCGAAGATGCTGAAACTTCTTTCGGACTCCAGCGACTCGCTCGTTATAAATCGAGAGCACCTTTTCACCCATGTCGTTCGGGTCCACATTTATTACCTTTTCCTGCCCGAAAGAAAAAGAGACAGAATTGCGCCCAGAAATTAGCCTGATTTTGGAGACCTTGGATGGCTTTTTATTCTTGACTGTCTTTGCCCCCCAAGCCGTCTGTTGCAAAATAATGTCATCAAGCCCAACATTTGACGGTTGCCATTTCGCGCCAACAAGTCTGGCGAATATTTCCTCCCAGTCCGTTCCTTCAAGACGAGGTGTTCCGCGGGATGCCAGCAGATAGACGATTTCCTTGCCTAGATTGACAGCAAATCCATGTGGAAATCTATTTAGCGGATACGGAGGTTTGTATTTTTCGACTGTTCTTAGCCGTGGACCGTCTTTCATAGCTGGCACCTTTCTCGAGCAAGATCAATTGTTCGCATTGTTGACCATATGACACATCGGCAAAATATGAAGACTTTGACTCCGAATTATTTTTCCAACCAAGAGATGAAAATACATTGAGCAAGACTGATTCTGCAACTGGAATAGGCAAGCTGTTTCCTGCCTGTCTGCGAGTTTGGCTGTGATTGCAGACAATTTTAAATGAATCAGGAAATCCTTGGAGACGTAGCATTTCCCGAGGGGTAAGGCGCCTTTCCCCATTGACCAGCAAGTAATTATACGATGCGCCAGCTCGAAGCGCACAGGAATAGGGGTACACGCTGATATGCCCAGCCTTGTTTTCATGCCAAATTGTCGGCTCCTTCGTGGGTGTCTGCTTCGAGAGTCGCCGTTTTCTAATATATTCCGACGCATAGAACTCTTTTGGAATATCTTTTTCCAAAATATCGCAGAGGGGGGTCATTTTATTTCCGCCGCTTGGCCACTCAAAGACAACTGGCTCTCTAAATCCGACAATAAATATGCGCTCCCTTTTTTGTGGCAGTCCAAAGTCCAGCGCATTGAAAATTTTGCAATCCGCATAATACCCCAAATTTCTCAACACCTCCATGATTCTGGCAAGTGTTTTTCCTCCATTGTGTCCCGCCAAGAGCTTCACATTTTCTAGAACAAAAGCTTTTGGTTTTTTAGCTTCCAAAATTCTTGCTATTTCAAAAAACAAGGTTCCGCGCACGTCTTCGAATCCCTTTCGATGTCCGATAATGCTGAAAGGCTGACACGGGAAGCCCGCAAGCAGAATATCATGATCCGCAACCGTCTCGGAGTCAATCTGATGGATGTCGCCTTTCGGCTTTTCACCAAAATTTGCGGCATATGCTTCACGACAGCTTGGGTCAATGTCACTTGACAAGACACATTCGGTCTGGACACCAAGTTTTTCAGCTACCTTTTCTATAGCGTAGCGAAATCCGCCTATCCCGCAAAAGAGGTCAATAAAGCGTATTATTTTGTCTGCATTCACCTTAATGCCTTCTATATTAAATGATGCTCAAATTTTGCTGTCTGAATCCGTTTCTTCTCCTTAAATGCAAGACATCATGCCTAGACCGATTTTCGCGAGAAAATCGGGCTAGGTTCGACAATAGCCATAAAATTGTTTGATTCAAACTGAAAAAGGGATTATTTTGCTGAACGTTGACAATCTCATTGGACAAGATCCATGTCGTCTCAGAGTTTGCTTCTGAACACGAAAAAGACCGCGGCAAGAATGCATAGCGCCGCCCAAAGATAGTCCAGCTTCACGTTTTCCTTCAGATAGAAAACCGAAAATGGCACAAAGACGGTCAGGGCGATCAGCTCCTGCAAAATCTTAAGCTGTCCTACTTCCAGAGACTGGTGCCCTATTCTGTTGGCTGGCACTTGAAGCAAATATTCGAAGAAGGCGATTCCCCAGCTCGCGACGGCGGCGATGAACCATGGCTTCGAACTCATATTTTTAAGATGGGCGTACCAGGCGAAGGTCATGAAGACGTTGCTGAATGTCAGCAGAATGATGGATGTGACGACCGGACTCATTTCAGTTTTGCTTCATTCGTGGGACGCTTTTCCATCCGGACAAGTCGGGCACTGTTCATGATTATGGCAATTGCACTTGCAAGCTGTAGAAGGGCGGCTTGGACCGCGCCAAGCTTTCCCATGGCGCCAGCCGCAACCCCGACAAGTATGAATGCCGCGCCGAGAACAAAATTCTGAAGCATGATTCTCTTGTACGCTCTTGAGAGAAGGATGAGGAAAGGCAGATTGTCCAGCCTGTTGTTCATAAGCGCAATGCTAGCTGTTTCTATGGCGAGTCCGGAGCCGGCGGCGCCCATTGCAATGCCAATGTCGCTTGCCGCAAGGGCGGGAGCGTCGTTCACGCCGTCTCCCACGAACGCCGTCCTGTGCTTCTCCTCCTTGAGATTGCTGATGCTCTCGACCTTGTCCGCGGGAGAACATTCCCCATGAAATTCCGCGATCCCCAAGTCCCTGGAAATTTTCAACGCCACGCTGTTGCGGTCTCCTGTCACAATCGAGATGGATGAAATCGAGAGAGACCTCAAATCGCGGACGGCCGAGGATGCGTCGTTTCTGGGCTTGTCTTCGAGTGCCAGAATCCCGAGCGCCGTTGAATTCTTCGCCAAAAAAAGCATGCTCATCGCCGAGCGCGCCTCATCGTCGAAAGATGGAAAATCAGACAGATCAACATTGTTTTCCTTCATCCACTTGAGATTGCCGGCAATCAGAATGGAATCTCCGAGCGTTGCGATCACTCCTCTCCCGGGCATCTCCTTTAGACCGGAGACCGGCAGGACTTTGACGCCTGCGCGCCTGGCAAGACGCATGATCGCCTTCGCCACCGGATGATTGCTGTCCTTCTCGACTGACGCCGCCATGCCGAGCAGTTCTGCGCTGGAAATTCCTTTGCAGGGGGCAAGCTCGGCAACTTCAAGCTCTCCAGAAGTCAGCGTTCCAGTCTTGTCGAAAACAAAGGCGCTAACGGTTGCAACTGATTCCAGATTTTCAATGCTTCTTATCAGGATTCCAAGTCTTGCAGCGGCAGAAAGCGCGGCGACTGCGGCGGTGGGAGCGCTGAGGACAAGAGCCATCGGGCATGCGGCAACTAGCACTGCGACCACCCTGGACATCTCATGTCCAGCCAGAGCCCAGGTGAAAAATGCGAACATGAGCACCATCGGCGTGTAGAGCCTAGCATAGTCGTCCATCATCCTGACAAATCTGGGGCGGGACTGCTCCGCCGCCAGTATGAGCTCCTTCACCTTGCCTATGGTTGTGTCCGCCCCGGTTCTGGAAACCCTTACATCTATGGCGCCGGAGAGATTCATGGTGCCTGCGAATACATCCATATCTGGCGATTTGTCAACCGGGAGAGATTCCCCAGTGATGTTCGCCTCCTGTATCGCGCTTTCTCCCGAGACGATGCGTCCGTCGGCGGGAACAGCCTCGCCGGGGCGGATCCGGATCAGATCTCCGGGCGACAGCGAGGTCGCATCGAGCGTCTTTTCTTCGCCATTTTCCGAGATCAGCCTGGCTTTGAGCCGCGTCATGCCGGCAACTTCTTCGAGAGACTTTCTTGCTCCCGAGGCGCTCCGGGTCTCGATCACCAGTCCGATCAGCATGAAGAAGGCGATCAGCCCGGCGGTCAGCAAATCTCCCCGGGAAACGCCCGCCAGCACGGCGATCAGTACAAGCTCGTTCATGTGGGTTCTGCCAAACTTGAAATCCTCGATCACAATTTTAAAAATTGGGACGGACAGAACCAGGACGGCCATGGCGGACGCGATAGCCGAGACGGCTCCGCCATCCTTGAAGAAGACGGCTGAAAGCATCGCATTGACGAGGAGAGTTCCAGCCAGACACGCCAGCGTGAGCTCCCATTTTCCGTTTTTTCCTGCCGGGACCGGGCTATCTTCCATTTGCGGATTCCTTCTTCGCCGAGGAGTCGGGCTGGAGATTTCTGCCGAGCAGAACTCTGATTTCCCTTTTCTCAGACGGATCAACTACAAACTTTTCCGAGACCTTTCCAATTATGCGGGAAATGCTGTCCTCGTATATTGTTTTTGCAATTATTCCAGGACTTTTACGGTACTGCTCGAGGCGCTGGGCAAAATTTTGCGCGTTCGCCTTTGCTGAACTGATCGCCCTGTCTCTTTCCGCCGCGGCTGTTCCAACGATCAAATCCTTCGAACTGAGTGCCTCCCTCTCGGAGCGTATACGGTGGCTTTCGGCGTCGTTCAGAAGGGTTTCGCTGTTCTGCCTCGCCTGCGAAAGGGAGTCGAAGGCGGTCTTTGTCTGAGTCGGGGCCGACCCCGAAAAAGAGATGTCCCTGCTTTCGAAGAGTATCTCTATCTCGTTCACTGCCAAATTCTTGCGGAGCTCAGACGAAACCTTTGATCTCAGTGCTTCAGGGTTGAAGAGCAGTTCGTCCGAGCTCGATGACGCCGACGCTTTCAGTATCGCGTTGTCGAAGAGCGAGCGGAGAAGCCCCTCTCCGTCCTGGTTTGCAAAGAAAAAATTCAGCACAGCCCTGTGATTTTCCGGGCTTATCGAATAGGCTAGCGACGCCTTCGCATGAATGATGTTCATGTCGGACGAAAGCAGATATGCGTCCCGCAGAGTCTGCGGCGGGAGCTGTCCCTGCTTCTGAACTGGGACGGCGAATGACAAGCTTTCAATGCGCTTCGCCCTGGTTGCATCGAGCAGTTTAGCCTCCTCGAAGGGATAAGGGAGAATAAAATGGAGCCCGTTGCCAAGAATTCTCGACACTGCGCCAAACCTGGATACCACTGCGATCTCGTGCTGTTTCACTGTGAGCACCGACTTCGCAAGAACCGCAAGAGCCATCAAAGCCATGAGGGCATAGGCGCAGATGAAGCCCAGCCTCAGCGAGGATGCAAGAGCTCCCGCACCCTCTTTGTCATCCCCAGGATTTTCTCTGACTTTTTCGGAAAGATCCATTTATCCCGCTGAATTTATTTGTTTTTCGCCTCTGCGTCCGGAGCGGAAAGATCCTTCTCCGAAAAGCCGGAAAGCAGATCGAACGGCACGGTGTCCCTGTCAATCACTATCGTTGTCTTGGTCTTCATCGAATCCTCCAGCGCCTGCAGTTTTCTCAGAAAAAGCGCAAACTCGGGATCCTTGTCGTAAACTGAAAGCTCCTCGAAGGCCTTGGTGTCGGCTTCGCCCTTTATCCTGACGGCTTCCGCGTCCGCCTCGGCCAGAATTCTGCTTTTCGCAAGATCCGCATCCTTCTTTATCCTTTCAGCCTTCGCCTTTCCTTCCTCGCTTATTTTCGTCACCATCTTCATTCTTTCCGACCTCATTCTTGCGAAGACAGCCTCGACGCTGTCCTCGGGCAGTTCCAGTCTGTCGAATCCGACGAAGCTCACCTCGATTCCGTATTGGGGGAGCGATTCCGCCGCAGTCATGGCAAGAATTTTTCCCTCTGGAGAGGCGAGTCCGTTTGCGCCTTTCTCATTCTTCATAAGATCTTCAAGCGACGACTCGCTCATCACGGTCTTCATGTTTTTCAGCACAAGATCCAATATGACTTTTTCCGCTCCGGAAGCCAGGGCTCCTACTTTATTCTTGTAGAGCGCGGCATCCTTTATTGACCAGACCACAAAAAGTCTGGTTGCAATGTTGAAGCCATCTTTCACCAGGTACTCCATGTATGGCGAAGTGAAGAGGCACTTTCTAGTGTCGAAGACATACGCCTTCTGCACCGGCCAAGGCGCCTTCAAATGAAGTCCGGGCTCCGTCACTGCGCTGGGCGCCGGCCGCTCGAAAGTTGTCAGGACCGCCGACTCACCCGTTCTGACCTGGTAGAGGCATGTAAGCGATATGAACGCGATCAGAAGAGCCGCGAGCAGAAGAAATAGCTTCAGCACCGCTCCCGAAGATGTTTTTTCCTTCATTTCAGTTTCCTAGTCTTTTTTTCCCATGACGCCTAAATCGAGAAGTTCCGGATTAAAAGAATCCTTCAAATCAAGAGACATTACCTGAGACTTGATATCAGTCGCCATCACGAGTTTCGAGGGGCGCGCAAGCGCCTTCACGAGACGGTCGAGATAGGATATCGAATCATAGAGCTTGGCATGCTTCCTGTGGAGTTCGAGCATGGACGCAAAAGTTTCGGAATAGGCCTTTGCCGTGTTCACTCTCGACGAGGCGTAGCTCTTGGCTTCCGACTTGACAGCGTCGGAGGAAATCTGCGCCGAGGGCAGAATCATGTTGGCATATCCTTCAGCGTCATTGATAGCAGTAAGGCTGTTCTGCTCCTCGATCATTGCCTTGTGAAAGCTCAGAACCGCCTCTCCTTTCGCAGGCGGCTGGAATCTCCTGAAAATCACGTCTCGCACGCTCACGCCAAGCCCCAGCTTCGTGCTCTCCGCATTTATCTTGTCTGCAATCTGACTGCCAAGCCTCGAGCTGTCGCCGCAGATCAGTGCAAATGCATCGGTCCCCGAAATTCCAGAGGCAAGAGCATTTTCAGCCAGACTTTTCAAAATTTTTTCCGGCTCGAGCGACGAATAGAGCAGATCTCTCGGACTGTCAACGGAGTAGCGCACGACCGCCTCGACTGCCATCAGTCCCACGGAGGAAATTCCACGCCCGGATTCGCCACGCTCCGGAGAACTTGCGGCGGAAGGCTTGTCCGCCCGAGTCAGGAAAAGCGGAGCGTTCTTCGATATGTCGCCCCACATGAGTCCCGCGCCTGCCTCCTCACTGCGCGACGACAAAAGCGACCCGCATTCAAACGAGAATATCTTGTCGGCATCCGCATATATGGCGACATCAATGGGCCAGGGAAGCTTGAGATGCAGTCCTGGCGCCAAGTCTCCCTGCATTGGCTTTCCAAGGCGTTCTATGAAAACCCTCTTCTGGGAGGGCACCACGACAATGCACGAGAGGATAAACAGCGAAATAATCTGGAATATGAGGAGCGGGATGAAAACTTTCCTGGAAAATATTCCAATCTGCGAAATGGAAATTCTGACGCCAAACTGGTAGTCGAGAATCTCATTGATCTCGTCGAGGGCGGATAGAGGCCTCGATATGAAGGATGCAACCCTGCTCTCATAGATCGGCGGATACTTGGCGGAGGAAAGAGGCGGACGGTAAAAGTAGAGAATGAATCCAAGAAGATGATCCGCGAAAATTGCAAGCAGCAGGAGCGCGCCGGAAGCCAGCACAAGAGGATCCGGGCTTCTGAAATCAATGTTTTCACTGCTTTTTGCGAAATTCGCCAGCGCGGAGCATAGTATCGTATAGGCAAATGCGAAGGAGCTCAGGACTGTCATTGCGGATGCCGCCCTCAGCCTGGGGCGAGCGCCCGAAAAAGCCAGAGAAGAGGAATAATTCCCAATTATGAAGAGAGCGAAGGCGCAGAGTCCCGCCAGAAAAACTGGACCATTCTGAAAAGACCAGGAAAGCTTGCTATCGGAAGCGGCAAGCCCGAACTTCCTCCAGAGAAAATATGAGGCTCCGCCTTCGAAGAGAATCATCAGCAGGCATAGGACAGGAAGGAGCTTCTTCTCGAAACGCTCGAACGCGATGCCTCTGTCACCGACCGGGGTGGAATCTGAAGAAAAGATGTCTGATGTCCTGGCGCGCTCTGAAATGCGCTCCGCCTCCTCGAACGCCTTGCGTTCGAATCCCGCACCCAGCAGGGAGATCAAGGACAGAAAGAAGGCCAGGGACGATACAATCGCAGGGGCGAGAAAGGCGGAAGACTCGGAATATTGCCAGAGCGCGAAGCCGAGCACCACTGAAACAATGGAGGCGACGAGAAGCAGAGACAGCAGAGATTCCGTCCCCTTGCTTTTGCTTTCATCAAAATTTTTCAAATTTCAATCCCTTAAATTGCGAAAAACCGACTGAGACGACCGTATTGACTCGATTGCGCTTTTCACGCCCGACTTGCTCCTGAAAACCGAAGTGCCTGCTACAAAAAGATTCGCCCCTGCTTCGGCGGCGCTAAGAACCGTCTTCTCGTCTATTCCGCCGTCAACCTCGACATGGATATGCCTGCCGGTGGAAGATGCCGCACGTCTCGCGAGTTCAACCTTACCCATCATATCGCGCATGAAACTCTGGCCGCCAAATCCAGGCTCGACCGTCATTATGAGCACAAGATCAACGAGTCCGATGTATGGCATGAGCGCCTCGAAGGAGGTGCGCGGACGCAGTGAAAGCCCTGCGCTCAGCCCGTATTTGCGAATTTCGCAGATCGTTCCTCCGACATCGTCGGAGCACTCTACATGAAAGGTGATGTTGTCTGCGCCAGCCTCGGCAAAGGGCTTGACAAAAGAGAATGGATTGCTGAGCATGAGATGCACATCGAAAGGCAGTGAACTTGTTTTTCGCAGGGATGCGACGACCGGCGGTCCGATTGTGAGGTTCGGAACAAAATGCCCGTCCATCACGTCGACGTGGATCATGTCTGCGCCTGCGGATTCGACTTTACTGATTTCCGCGCCGAGCTCCGAAAAATCCGCCGCCAGGATGGATGGAGCGACCAGCATCTTTTCATTGGACAGTCTTCTGATGTCGCGTAGGCTCATTTTTCCTTTCCTTGCTCAGACAGGATCATCAAGCGTTCAAGCTCTCTCTCTTTCAAGACAATAGGACATGAAAGCGCAAATTTAAAATTCTGCTCGAACTATAGCATACTGAAACAAATTTGCCAGTATATCTTTTTTTGAAAGTGCCGCATTAGGGTTCGACAGGAATAGAAACCACGAAGCTCGTTTCAGACATTTGCAAAAATTGAAATCTTGCTTGTTCAAGCTCCCTTTGCCTTCGGAAATGCCTCCTTTTCCTGTGATTTGCGTATTTCGAAGTTAAAATTTGCTTGCGTCTTCAACTGCTCAGAGCTATCTTGAATTAAGAACGGCGAAAGGCCAAGCCTCAAGCCGGGTTTAGCATGTGCCGATCGATAAATTAGAAAGCAGGGATTTTGCAATGAAAACAAGGTTTTTCTCTCTCGGCATCCTGGCTATGTTTTTTGCAGGCAATAGCCTCTTTTCCGCAGATCCATTGGACGCACACTTGAATGTACCTAAAAATTCCACTGCATTTTCATTTGCAGTTCTGGGGGATGTCCAAGGAAAAGGTTTAAGTGAAAAATGGAAAAAAACAGCCGATTGGCTCGCAGAAAGAAAGCCAGCATTTTGGATTCCCGTAGGAGATTTGGTTGACAAAGGGCTCAAACCCGAGCAGTGGGACGCATTTTTTGCCGACGGCTCCTCTCTTCTGAAAGCTTCTCCTATCATTCCAGTGATAGGAAATCACGAATGCTATTTCGAAAAAGCTCCTGAACAATTTCCATCCCTTTTTTACGAAAGATTCCCGATTTTCCGCTTTGGAAAGGAAATGCCAGACGGCTGGTATTCATTCGACTATTCAGACGCGCATTTTGTTGTTCTCAACAACTATACCTTCGGAAAAGACGGAAAAATTGACAAGTCCATCATCGGGAGCACCGAGAAGCAATGGCTTGAAAGCGATCTGTCGAAGAGCAGAGCAAGATGGAAATTTGTATTCATGCATGAGCCCGTCTATTCGTCGGGACCACACGGGGGAGAGTCAAAGCTCCTTATCAAAGAATGGGTTCCAATCTTTGAAAAATATTCTGTTGACATAGTTTTTTCCGGGCACACGCATGCATTCGAGGTTACATGCAGAATATTCGAGGGAAAAAAAACGCAGGACGAAAGGCTTGGTTCAATATATTTCAACTGCGCGGGCGTGAACTACTCCGCCGTCCCCAAAGGCTCCTGGTTCACTGAAGAGTCACAAAAAAATGAGAGGGAAATCCTTGTACCTATCGTGGAAATTGACGGCGGCAAGCTCAAGCTTTCTGTCTGGACACCGGGTGCCGCGTCGCCCTCCTACTCGCTCGAATTGCGAAGCCGCTCGGCGGGAACAGATTCCAAGTAGCCCTAGTGTCCTGTCCCTTAAATAATAATCGTAATACACTTGAATAATAAATTATTTCCAATTGCCAATGTTGTTGCACCCCTTCAGGGTGCAATTTCTTTTTTTTATTCCCTTTTCCT
>DYRX01000126.1 GCA_020718525.1 Victivallis vadensis | reverse complement strand
ATCGCGACTCCTTCCAATTCGAGCTACAACGAGCTCGTACATGAAGCCGCCAGACTCTCCATACTCAACAACGGCGACACTGCAAGCATCACTTACGGGGAGACGCCTTCGGTCAGACTCAGATGATGAATTGCTCTGGTTTGCGGGACAATTTTACACGCGGAAACATATCTGATTTCCTCGTTGGAAAAATCCAGGAAGGCTCCAGACTTTCGATAGTCTCCGCGTACTTCACCGTGTATGCCTATGATGCACTGAAAGAGTCTCTCCTTTGAAACTGCCGTTGGAGTTCACGGTCTTCAGCATGTTTTTTGGCAGTTTAATTTTCAGCCCTCGATACCTACAAGAATCAAATATTGTTATTCCCTGGTTCCGCACGAATGAGTCGCGCGGAACCAGATGTATGACCTTGGGAATTTGCATCATCAATTTATCTTCTCAAAAAGAGGGGTTTTTATTTCCGATTGTTTTCAGCACCGATAACAAGTGCTGATGCTTTTTGTATGCTTTATGATTTTGAAAACGATAAAAAACAAGAATCTGCGTTTATGCTGTATATTTCACGTAAGTAATTGATATTGAGGATACTTAGAATATGGTGGTGGGGGGTGGATTCGAACCACCGAAAGCGATGCTAGCAGATTTACAGTCTGCCCCCTTTGGCCACTCGGGAACCCCACCATTATCGCGCATGCCATGAGATGGAGCGGGCGAAGGGAATCGAACCCTCGTGACTAGCTTGGAAGGCTAGAGCATTACCATTATGCTACGCCCGCACTGCCGAAGCAAACAACAGAGAAATGCGAACAAACAGCGGACAAAAGTACATCAAAAAATAAAATTTGCAAGCCTTAAATAAAAGATTTATTGATTGACTGCGGCAGGAAGAGCCGATCCTGCCAGCATCTCGGAAAGATCTCCAAGTATCAGCGCCGACTCCTCCAGATATATGTCCCTCTTGTTTTTCTTCTTCCTGTCCTTGTCCTTGCCCTGCTCAGGCTCATCCATTTTGATCAGGGCGTCCTGCTGGTCGAGAAGCTCCTTGTCCTTGAGATATTCCTTCCATCGCTTCTCCTCGTTCAGAGAGACGGTCTTCCTGTTCTTGCTCTCGTCGAATTTTGCGATGTTCTTCTCGAGAAGCTGAAACTCGGAATTGCTTTTTCTGCGCTCTTCGGATCTTTTTCTCAGCTCGGGTATCAGCGCCTGAAGGCTCCTGTTTGCAGAATATCTGAGAGACGGAATCTTGTCCCAGGGAAGTGCGTGATCCAAATATTGCTCGCCAATATCCATCGTGTCGGTGAAAGAGGGAAATACTATGTCCGGCGTCACGCCTTTAATCTGTGTTGACTCGCCGTTTATGCGGTAGAATTTCTGCGTGGTGACCTTCATCGCGCCAGGCTTGATGGAAAGACCGTAATAGGCCGTCTTTTCGTTGAGATCAATGATTGTCTGCACTGTTCCCTTGCCGTGGGTGTGCTTGTCCCCTATTATGACGGCGCGGCCATAGTCCTGCATTGCAGCGGCGCAGATCTCGGTGGCTGACGCGCTGAGCCTGTTCACCAAAATCACAAGGGGGCCGTCATAGACAGACTCCTTGTCCGGATCAACCTTGACATCAATGCCACCTGTGAAGTTTTTCACCTGGACGACGGGACCAGACTTTATGAAGAGACCGCTTGTCGAGACGGCTTCAGGCAGACTGCCTCCTCCGTCGGAGCGCATGTCGAAAACTATGCCGGCTACATTTTTAGCCTTGCATTCATTGACCAGCCTCTTCACATCGTCGGTAGAGCTTTTGACATTTTTTTCGCCCCTCAGATATGCTTCGAAATCATAGTAGAACGAGGGCAGATAGATCACGCCGACGGACTGCTTCGAACCGTTTTTGCCGGGAATTTCCCGGATTTCCAGGCTTGCCTCCTGATCCTTCAGCTTCACCTTGTCTCTCACTATGCTGATGATCTCTGGAACCGAGCCCATGCCCTTGTATGATTTGAGCACCGTGAGGCGCACAAGAGTATTTTCTTTTCCGCGTATGAGCCTGACAACCTTCGAAAGGGGCATGTCAATGACGTCAACAGGCTCCTCGTCGCCTTGGGCGACCGCGATGATTCTGTCCTCTGGCTCCAGGCTTCCTTCGAGCTCCGCCGGACCGCCCGGAACAAGGCTTTCAACGGTTGTGTAGCCGTCCACTGCGCTGAGAGTCGCGCCGATTCCGACCAGCGAAAGGCTCATGTTGATGTTGAAGTCCTCCTCGGATTTCGGCGGCATGTATGTCGAATGCGGATCGTAAATGTTCGAGAGCGAGCTCAAATATAGGCCGAGTATGTCCAGCGCGCTGTTTTCCTTCAGCGTCGTGAGATAGTTCTTCTGTCTTTTGAGCGTCCTTTCCACGGGAGGCAGTTCCGCCCAGGTCTTCTTTTTTTCATCAGGCTTGTCTTTCGACTCCTTTTTCAGATCTTCCGCCGCGCGTCTGTTTTCGAGACGGTAGTAGAGCACGTCGTACTTGACTTTTAAGCTCCATAACTTGCGCAGTTCCACGTCGTCCTTCGCCCACGGCATTTTTGTGCGGTCCGGCTCGAACTCTTCGTCCAGATTGAAATCGAATCCCTCGGCTATGACCTTTTGGGAAGAGGAATTGAAGAGCTCCACCTTGTTGAGGAGGCAGTCGTAAACCTTGTATGCGAAGCTGACGTCACCGCTCTTTATCTGCTCGTCAAGCTTCTGCCGCTGATCCTCGAAGCTGGCAATGTCCGCCTGTGAAAAGTATATTTTTCCCGGATCGAGGGTCTTGAAGTATTCGTCAAAAAGCATTGACGAGACTTTGTCGTCAATCTGCTTGCGCTCGAAGGAGTCCTTCGCCAGAATGTTTGAAATGATCCTGGCAATTATTCCAAGCTCCCGCATGTCGTAGGCTTCGCCGCAGAACAAGGATGCTGAAATGGAGATTAGGAAAAAAAGGGAAAGAAAAACTTTTCTCATTTTAAAACCTGGCTTTCATTATTTTGGACGCAATCGCTCAGAATTTTGGAAATTTTGCCCTGCTGCGAAGAAGGCGGACTGCTGCCTGCGGCGCGTCATTTTGTTTTTTTTTCATCATCCTTGCCACGCTCCGGGGAGCTTCCATAGACTTTCGTTGTAATTTTAGTGTAGCCAAAAATTGTGTAGCAGGCCTTGTCAACGTATTTGATTTCCGTTATTCCTGCATTTTTTGCCGCAGTGTCAATACTGCAGTCACCGATGCCGACGAGTCCAAAATACGATTCCGCGACCGAAATCCCGAGCTTGAGCTGGGACAGCTCTGCGCCGGTAGCCTGCTCGTTGAAGGAGGAGTCGGTGAAGATTACCCCAAGCGGCTTGTCAGCGCTTGCACAGCCCCCTGCGAGAAGAGCCGCGCCAAGAGCGCAAAAAACGCAGACGAATGCTTTTTTCGACATCTTTCAATCTCCTTTTATTTTTGGATGAAAAAATGCATTTGCTTCACAAAATGGCCTTTGCGGCGATGTCGCGCCGATAGAAAGATCCTTTCCAGCTTATCTTCTCCACCGCCCGGTAGGCGTTTTCCGCCGCAGTCCTGATTGTCAGACCCCTTGCGCAAACACCGAGGACGCGTCCGCCGGAATTGACAAGCTTTCTATCTTTCAAACTCGTCCCGGCGTGAAAAACCGTCGCATCTCCTTCTGCGGCAAGATCTTTCAACCCAGAAATTTCGAATCCTTTTTCGTATGAGGACGGATAGCCGCCGGAAGCCATGACCACGCAGACAGCGCTTTCCGGACTCCAGCGCAGTTCTGTTCCATGCAAATTTCCATCGGCAGTTCTCGAAGCGGCATCGAGGAAATCACTGTCAAGACGCATGAGAACAGACTGTGTCTCCGGATCGCCGAACCTTACATTGAATTCAAGCACCTTGACGTCGTCTCCGTTTATCATGACACCTGCGTAGATGATTCCCCTGTAGTCGAGCTTGTCGGAGCGCAGTCCGCGCAGGAAGGCCTGCAAAATTGTCCTGTCAATTTTTTCCATCATGTCTGGTGTCACAAGCGGAGCGGGGGAATACGCGCCCATTCCTCCTGTGTTTGGACCTTTGTCTCCGTCGAATGCGCGCTTGTGATCCTGAGATGAAGCGAGCGGAATTATTGTCTTCGCGTCGGTGAGAGCCAGTATTGAAGCCTCTTCTCCTATCAGTAGTTCTTCTATGAGGACAAGCTTTCCAGCATCGCCGAAGGCGCCTGAAAAACATTGTTTCAGGCCGTCGAGCGCCTCATCCAGAGACTGGGCGACTATCACACCTTTTCCGGCGGCGAGGCCGTCGGCCTTGATGACCGCGCCTTTTTCGCCGCGTCCGAAGACTTCCCTCAGATGATGCTCAGCCTCCGGCATGCTGTTGAATACTTCCGCCCTCGCAGTCGGGATGCCGTGCCTCTGCATGAATGATTTTGCGAAAGATTTACTGCCTTCTAGCCGCGCCGCCGCCGCGTCTGGTCCAAAAACTCGCATTCCCCTTGCGCGGAACAGATCCGCCAGTCCCTGGCAAAGCGGCAGTTCCGGTCCGATAATGGTCAGACCTATCTTTTCGGATTCTGCGAACTTCGCAAGAGAGACGGGATCGTCTTTCACAGACGGACATTCGGCGATTTCGGCGATTCCCGCATTTCCCGGAATGCAATAGAGCTTGCCAAGCCGGGGGCTCCTGCGCAAACTCCAGCAGATCGCATGCTCTCTGCCACCGCTTCCAATCACTAGGACATTCAATGTATAAGCCCCTTCCAGATTCCAGTTCAAGTTTCACAGACCGGTCACAGATGTGCACGACAGATCTCCCACCGCAGGATTGCGAAAAGACAAAAAGGAGTCTTATCGAGTACCGGAAAGGGCTAATTTAAGGCTCAAGAGCTTTTTTTCAAACGGATTTCCCAATCAAGCGAGCTGAGTTTTTTTCTGATGCCCTCAAAGTCAAAGACGCTCCAGGGCACCTGACCGGGCTGAAGATTCGGATTTTCAGCCGCCCAGCGTCCGGAATATATTCTTTCGAAATATTCCACAAGCGGAGGATAGTGCATATAGACGCTGAGAATTGCCGTGCGACAGCCTGGCGCTGAAATCTGAAGCTCTGAAAGCAGTGAAACTTTTTTAAGGGCAAAGGCTCCTTTCGCGTCGCTGACGCAGGAAATTGTCTGCCCGCTCGCCCAGTCGCAAATCTTAATCGAGGCACCAGAGATCGGAATCTTTCCGGATTCGTCCAGAATTCTGCCCTTCAGCGGGGGTGCCATAATTTCAGGCTCCTTGTAGCCGGGGGGCTCAAAATAGAATGGATTGGTGAATGCGACCTGATCAATGTCGCGATACTCTGTGTGAATCTCCTTTTCGCAAAGTTCAGCATAGGACAGAATGTCCGTGAGGCTCTTATCAAGCGGACGCTTCCGTCCATAAATCTTAACGACAAACCACTCTCTTTTACCTTTTTGCAGGGAGAATCTGAAGACATGTTCGAATCTGCGCAGTTTTTTGTCCTCGATGTCAATGAAGTCGAAGGGGCGGCCATTTCTATAAAGGACGATCCAGGAGATGTATTCGTCCTTGTCTGGTGCTGAGAGGGCTTCTATCTTGATTTCATGTTTTCCGCCGGAATGGACGATCGAGGCGCCGGGTCCCGACTTCCCATCGGCTTCGGCAATGAGGATTGGCCCGCTTGTCATAAAGGAGCTTCCCGACTTGATCGAATCGAGGAAGGAGTCGAGTCGGAATTTTTTTCCTCTGCATTGGACATAGGAGCGCAGGGAGCCGATGAAGTGTCCGCAGTTGCGTATTCCGCCGTCGGTCTCGGCGACACCTGAAATTTTGTATCCGAGCATGATCATTCTGAACCAGAGATTCTGGTAGAAGATCTGCTCGGCGTCGTACCCCATCGCGACAAAGCTGTCGTAGTGTCTGCCTGACAGGAGATCAAAGCAGAAATCTGCGGAAATGTTTGTCGCCACCAGATATGCGTCGTCGCGGTTGCGCCACCAGCTCGTCGGATGCGGCGCCATCGAGACGCCCCCGGCTTTTTTCCAGCGGACAAGCTTGAACATCGGCGCTTCGGACGCGAACGGAAGCTCCTTCGAGGGACTCAGGCATTCTGCGCTGTCGAAGCCGGCTCTCTTGAAATATTCGCCGTCATGGTAGTCGTTGTAAGATGAGAAGGGATCGGATATTTCTGGAAATTTCCACCAGCATATGTGTCCGAAGCGGGTTTTTGGATATTCGGCTCCCATTCTGACTTCGGCGCCCTCGCAGGAGAGGGATTTCATGAATGCGGCGAGCTCCGCGCCATCGTGCGCGCGTGCTGAATACGAGGGGGTAAGCCAGCCCTGGCAGGCGCTCAGGTAGTCAACTCCATTTGCAAGCAGATGTCTGCGGAGATTTTCCGGATCTTCCGGGAAGTTCACATGATTGTGGCAGTCTCCGCAGAAAAGTCCGCGCTTTCTGAAGTCGAACCATGTTTCCGCCTGGAATTTCAGATGCGCCGGCTTTTCAAGGCGGAACTCCCTTTCAATCGGAACAATCCCTGAAAATTGCGAAATTCGCAGTTTGTAGACGCCTTTTGGGAGAAATATTTCTGCGTGTCCCTCTGAGATCAGGCTCAGAATAGGCTTGGACTTTTCTCCATTTTTTGAGGTGTCGAATATCTGGATTGAGACGGGGATGGCTTTTTTTGGGTACTCCTTGGAAAAGACGCTTACTAGAAGCCTGATCAGAGAGTTTTTAGCTGGCTTGTCCGGTTTCATTTTTTGCGGGATGCTTTTTGTTGTTTTGCCTTGGGAGAAACTTCGCCTTCCGGGCTTCTGCATGAACATGGCGCCGGTATTGTCAAAAACGGGTAGTAAACCCCTCTTTTTTCGTTGAACCCTATCTCGGCGAGACCCGTCAGCTCGAAGGCGAATTTGCCGATCGGGAAAGGGCGGATGTCCAGAATGAATGATAGGAGCGTGCTCAACGAGCCTCCGTGCGCAAAGACTGCTATGTTGAGTTTTTTTGCTTTTTCAGTGGGAACAAATCCTCCATGCATTGGCCGGATTCCCATGGAGGCGATCTGCTTCATGAAAGGCGGGCAGATGCGGGCATAGAGATCAAATGTCCCTTCACCGAGCTCTGTCTTCCAGGTTTCCTCCGCATATCTGTCGGCATTCTGCTTGAGAATCTCCTCGAAGCGAGTTCCCTGGGACTCGCGGAATTCCGGCGACGGCATCCATTCCTTGAGAAAATCGCAGATGATGAACTTGGTCTTTTTTCCGACGAGAGCTCTTTCGGCGGTCTCGACCGCCCTCCCGATGGGCGAGCAGAGAACGACGTCAATTTTGCGCCCCTTGATTGCTTCTGCCAGACGTGCCGCCTGATTCAGACCTTTCGCAGAGATGAATCCTTTCGCGTTTCTTCCTGGTTCTCCGAAGGGATCACCTCCGTTTTCAGCATGCCTTACCATTATGATTTTCATGATCTCTTTCGCTCCTCCTGCTTCTTACTATTTGTTTTTGTCCTCTGATTTGCCGTCCGCCGCATCAGGCAGCATGAGCCCGAAAACAGCCATTGTCTGAGCCTGGGTTGGGATGACTCCCTCATTCATTGATATCGCAAAATGGCAATCAACAAAATTGTAGAGTATCGCAAAGTTGTCGAGCATCTTTGGATAGTATGTCTCGGCGACCCTGTATCCTTCGCTTCTCTGATTCGGTCCCTGCACCTGCATTCCGGGTGCGACTTCTCCGCTGTGCCCGTAGCGGCTGTTGTGCAATGGAGCAAGAACATGCCTCGAGCCAAGTCCGGTGATGTATGAGATGTTCATCGGATTCGCGCCAAGGGTGTTGTCGCAGGATCTGAGTATCCATTTCTTATATTTGTCGTCGCCTGTGATGCGCCACGCCCAAAGAACTGGATCAATCTGATTCTGATAGGAACCGGTTCCCCAAGTTATTGGCGCGTAAGGATGTCTGTAAAACTTGTAAGCCATGCTGTCGCAGAGGGAGATGAATTCGTCGGCTCTGCGTATGATCGCGCCCTTCGCCGCCTCCCTGGTCTTTTCATCCGAAGAGGCCGGCGGACAATTCAGATATGCCCAAATGGAGAAAGACTGGTCATAGAGGCCGTATTTATCCATTTCAGCCTTCGGATCCCTTGCAATGACGGAGGAATCGAGAAAATCCTTGTTGTAGCGCTCCTCTCCAGTTGTCCGCAAAAGTTCCGCGGCGGCATAGGCTTTGGGATCAAGCCAAACCTTTGCGAAAAGATCCGCGCCTTCCGTTTCTGGCTTGTTCTTGAGAGCCCAGTCGTATGCCATGACGGCGCGCCGCAGGAAATCGTCAGCCTCCTTTTCCTTGCCGTTCATCCGCCAGAGGCGTGAAGCCTGCGCCATTGCTCCGGCGAAATTGAAAGATCCCTGTGCATCCTTCGCGTATGCGTAGTCACCTTTGTCGTCAAGCTCGACGGTCTGAATAAAATTGGGATCTCCTGCGGACTCGGTTCCATTTCTAACTCCGCCGTCTTCGTCCTGGAGATCAATCCAGAGTCTGAGAGCCCAGAACGCCTCGTCGAGGATGTCAGGCAGACCGTTTTCCTTTTCCGGGACATTGAGCTGGCCGTCGTAGAATTTTTGCGGAGCCATTTCGTATGCCCGCATTAGCTTCTGAGCAACGTCGAGGTGGGACCTGGGGTTGTAGTCGCCCGCGTCGTGATGTCCACCGAAGGCGTTTAAAGCTATCGGCTCTTCCGCCGGACGCAGGGTCGCAATACAGCGCAGTTCGTCCGGGGAAAGCTTTCGTGAATAGATTCTGAAGTCGTCGAAAAACGCGTCGCCCGCTCCGTTTCCGCTTATTCCTCCAGCCGAAAGGAGCCCAGATATTCCAGGCATGCAGGATGGTGATTTAGCGACCTCAATCCCGTCGCAGAAGATTGTGAGGCTTCTTGCCGATACTTCCTGAAGCGGATCGAGCACGAGCGCGAGATGCCGCCAGCGTCCGTCGTTGATTCTCTCGAATTTTATCGAACGGGATTTTGCACCGGCGACAGCTTCGATCACCCCCCAATTCGCATAGAGGCAGTACCTGTTCGAGTCATATTTGTTTTCTCCGAGCCCGCAGATCAGCGAGAAAAACTCGTTGTTAGAGTCCTTTTTGAACCAGATGCAGATCGTCCATCCCTTTGCCTCGTCAATACTTACATCATTTCTGAACGCCCCGTTCGCATTGCCTGGAAGCGTCGGACCATACACTTTGTTTCCGGGAAGAATCTCATCGTCTCCGCTAAATTTCGCGTCAGGCGATCTCGGCTCCATGTCGAGGCCGTTCCCGGACGAATCCTTGAAATCCCCGTCAAACTTGAACCAGGCAAAAAGGGAGGGATCCTTGTCAAGCATTTCAAGCTTTGCATCGTTTCCGCCCTTTCTTTTCTGCTTGAGAAGCTTTTTAGGAAGATCGTCGTGAATCGAATGCGGCTTCCAGGAAATTTGGCTTGTCAAGGCAATCCCGTTCTTGTGACAGGCGATGCGCCGCCAATCCGAATAGGGCGGTGCGAGCTCGATTCCGCATCTCTGTGCAAAGACACCCTTCGCCTGCACGTCAAAAGCCTCCTTGTAAACATCGTCTGAAATCTTGAACGGGAGGCTTCTGCCAACCCCTTCGACTGCAATATGATAATTTCCGGGACTGCGAAATTCGCTAAAATCCAGTTCGTAGACATTTTCTCCGGAATGATCAACTTTATGCACTCCCTCATTCTTGTCTCCCGATTCGTGAATCAGCCTAGATTGCCCCTTGAATGCCGTTTTTCCGCTAGCTTCATCAATCACTGAAAATTCGGGTGCTGTGTCGAATTTGAGGGCCGGAGATCTTATCGCGCCAGACGGCGTTTCAGTCTTCGCACCGGCGCCGGCGGTTTCCTGGGTGCTGTTCAGACTGCTCCAAAAAGCCTTTTCTCCGCCTGAGGATTCGGCAGATTTCTCCACATTTTCATTGAGCTCCGGAAATGATCCGAGCCAGCGGCCAAGATATGCAGTTTTCTGAGGGGAATCTGTCAAATAGCCACACTGGTTCACTTTTATCGAGTTGCTCGTGCTCGATGAATTTTCGAAGCGCATCGAGATCTTTCTAGAAGCCTTGCTCAGCTTTTCTGAAACTTCGACTTCCACGAGATCTCCGTCCTTCAGCGGAGACTCCAGTTGCAGAAAGATGTCATGCTGGGGAATTGCTACAAACGGCCAGCCGACAGGGAGATAGCATTCGAGCCTGCTGAATCTGCCGAGATTTACGATACGTGCCGGACTGCCATTGACTTTCACCGCGTACATGGAGGGATCCTTCGAGTCAGCCGCATTGAAGTTGGCGCCAAAGCCAAGTCTTATCAGCCCGTTTCCGACTGACTCGATCTCGCGCAGTCCCATTATTTCAAGATCCCGCGGCGGCTCCCCCTGCTTTCCTGCTGCGCCCCGGTATTTGAATTCCGCCGCACAATGGGTGCCAGTCACCATTTCCGAGCCGCTTCCCTGGGCGATCACATGGTAAGTGCAGGATTCCTTCATTGGAAACGGAAATTCTAAAACTGCCTTTGTCTTCTGAAAATTCAGCTTGACGCCGGGCGGACATTCCGCCTCGCGCTCCCGATATATTTTCACGGAAAGAGGCTTAACGAAATCTTTATAGGCATAGCGCGGATCGTCGTAGCTGACAATCCTGTAGGAGCCTGGCTTTTCCACCGCCCCGGTGAGACTGACGCCAAAGACCAGCTCCGCATGCTTTTCATCAATCGGCGTGGCGGATCTCAAGCCATAGCTTCTGCGCGCCTCGGCGCGCCTGTCGCTCTTCGAGTCGTCAGCTCTGGCGGAAAGGACAATTCCGGCGAGGCAGACGAGAGAAAAAAATACTTTGAGCCGACTTTGCGCATTCATGAGCTT
>DYRX01000125.1 GCA_020718525.1 Victivallis vadensis | reverse complement strand
AAAAAAATAAATATTTTTCTGGAAAATGCCCTTATGTATTGTGCTGTGAGAAGCATGGGGGGAGAAAGCTCCCAGTCTACTTGATTCCGAGGCGCTTGGCAAGAAAAAAGCATAGAAAGCGTGGATCAATTCCAACGGGCATCTTTCTATTTCAGTCGGCATCTCTCTGCAATCTGACGAAGCAATTGATGTGCTTCTTTATTTCACGGGGCGTCAGATATATGAGCTTTTTAATGTATGTCACGGGCGCTGAATGGGTTCCGTCGGGCGGAGATGTCCATATTCTCCAGGCTGTCCGTCCGATGACGCGGCAGTCCCTGCAAGGAGTCCGCTTGCAAAAGCCCAATGGAGATTGTAGCCGCCGCAAGGTCCGTCAATGTCGAGGGCTTCGCCGGCGAAATAGAGATTTTTGCGGAGTCTGCTCTCAAGGGTCTCTGAAAAGACCTCCTCGAGGGAGATCCCGCCACAGCTCAGCATGGACTTTCCAATCGGGGGAAGATCCGTGGATTCCAGCCTCATGCCCGAAAGCGTCATGGAAATGCGCTTCGAATCGTCCCGTCCCATCTGCGACAAGAGCATTGTTTCAGGAACATTGGATTTTTCGCAAACCAATCTCGAGAGGGATGCCGTGAGAATTCCCGAGAGCATTTTGCATGTTCTCTTTGAACCATCGCTACTGCGCCATTCGGTGATCTTCGAGTTCCACGCTTCGGCATTCATGTCCGAAACAAAGGATAGAAAAAACTCAGAACGGCCTTTCGCATGAATCTCCCTCGAAATTGCGCCGGACGCGTCAAGAGCGCATTTTCCGGAGAGCCCTTTGTGCGTAAATAACAGCTCTCCGTGGAAGCGTCTTGTGCTTCCACCGCAGATGAGAGACAAAGACGCGTTTTCGAGGCTGACTCCCGATATTGTTCTGAAAGGATTTTCCGAGACATGGATCTCGGATAGAGCTGGCAGGAATGGTGCAGACGCATGTCCGGCAGACTTTGCTAGCGCAAGGGCGGATTCGCCGCCGCCAAGACTTGGGTAAGATTTTCCGCCGCAGGCAATTATGATTTTCTCGGCATCAATTTCATGTCCATCAGAAATGGCAACGCCAGCTATTTGCCTGGAGTCGGTAAAAATAAGCGACTTGACCTCGGTAGAGAGACAGATTTTAACTCCCAATCTCCGTGTCTCGAGCAGAAGCGCGTTCAGAACATCCGTTGCCCTGCGCGATTCCGGGTAGAGATGAAATCCGTCAGGACTGCATATTCTGACGCCGATCGAGGCGAAAAAACGGATCAGTTCGGAGCTTGGGAGTCTTCCAAGAGCATGCCTGCAGAATTTTGTTGCTCCATCGCCCTGAAAAAGTGAAGGTAGCGTCTTCGGAGAAGCAGTGTTCGCAAGATTGCAGTGCCCTCCACCGCTTGCAAGCAATCGAAGACCTGGACGGCTCATCTTTTCTAGGATAGTGACGGATGCACCGTTTCTTGCGGCTGAAATCGCCGCCGCAAGTCCGGACGCACCGGCGCCGACAACAAGGATTCGCATCATTCTGCCGACAGGATCGTTGCCAGGCAGTGGCTCTGTCCTGGTTCAAGCCTGACGATGTCCCTGCCGCAGTTTGCCGCCTCAATGCAGAGCATCCCCAAGTATTCGTCATCGCCAAAATCGGGCATTCTCGCGGATTTCGCAATCCAGGGATTCCAGACAACAGTGCTTCTGCTTCCCGATTTGGCGACCCGTATGGCGCGCTTGAATCCGGGATCACGAATTACGCAATCGGCCTCGCTGTCCCGATAGACCCTGTCGGTCTCGGCGGAAAAAGATATGGCACCATTCTGAATCAAATCGTCGCTTGCGCCTCCAGCCGTTTCTGTGTAGCTGACGCCATCGAGCCCTCCGATCTGGACTTTTGAAATATCAGAGACGGAGAAATAGCTGTGAAGAGCGGCGCTGAATTCAAAGCTCTTGTCCCCAATGTTCCGGCAATTGAGCTCGACTCTCAGCTTTGAGGAAATCAATGCCTTAAGCTCGAGTGAGAACTGAAAATTCCAGAACTTTTCAGAAAAGTCATTGGGAGAAAGCGAGAAGACAAGAGCGTAGCTTCCGTCGGGGAGGCACTCGGCAGACTTGAGATTCCATTCCGAGATTCTGGCGAATCCATGCGAAGGTGCATCTTTCAATGATGAATGCGGGCCGAACCAGGGCCAGCAGACAGGAATTCCGCCGCGGATCGGCTTTTCCTTCTCGAACCAGCTTTTCGAGCTGAGCCAAAGCAGATCGCGTCCTCCTCTGGGGACAAAGCTCATCACGTGCGCGCCGTGCAGGCATATCTCCGCGCTCGACAATGATCCGCTGATCTTTGCAAATATCTGGCTCCCTCGGAGTTCGAATTCAAGCTCTCCGGGAATGCGGAAAAATTCGTTTAACGATTCAAGCTTTCTCTTCATGTCCATCTTGATCCTCTTCTTGTTCTGGCTTACTATTCGAGAAGATTTTTTTCCTTGAGCAGTTTGACCAAAGCGATCAGATCGCTTATGCAGGACGAGCTTTTTTCCGCCACGTCAATGAGAGAGTGCTCGCCGTCGGAGTAATTAAGCAGTGACAGGATTTTTTTCTTGTAGTCGCTTCCACTGCCGACCTGGGCGCCAAGCGTGTCATAGAGCTTGTATTTTGAGAGGAATGGTTCGCAGTAGGGCATTTTGTTCAAATATTTGAAGTCCGCCTCGACCGCTTCTAGAATCCTACGATAGATCTCGTAAGATCCCTCTATTCCGCGCCTTGTGACAAAGTCAAGGTTGTCCGCCGAACTGTGATAATTCGGAAGCCCGTAGAATGAGCGCATCAGGGAGCCCGTCTCCAGCTTGAATCCCGGGGAGGAGTACTGCCTCTCATCGCTACCTGGCAGGAAGAAGTCATGAACCTTGTATTTTTCCCCGCTGTGTTTGAGGATGTTTTCAACTATTCTATCCAGCGCATGCTTTCCGGAGCGCGTCCTCTTATAGTTGAACTCGACTTCATCGCCGACGCAGGTCACAGTCATTCCACAGTAAACGTTGCGCTTCATTTCGCCGCCGTTCCTGGCAAGATAGCAGATAGCTCCGATTGTTTCGGGCACAAAAATAAACCTGTAGCTGTAGTAATTGCCGCTCCGCTTCAATAGGTAGTCGCAGAGCGCTGTGCAGAGGGCAACGCCAGAAATCGAGTCGTCCGCCATTGACGGATGGCAGACGTAGCAGGAGAAAAATATTTCCTTCTCAGTCTTTCCTTTGACGAGCATGTCGGCATATGTCAGGCTTCCCGGCTCCAAAGTCGTGTCTATATAAACCTCATATTCTCCGGGGGCTAGCGACCCGAGCTGTCTGTGGCTCAAGCAAAATCCCCATCTCCGTTCATAATAGCTGGTGTTATATGGAATTGCATCAGGTCTGCCTGGGTCAGAATAGAGATGTCCGCGAAGCTCGTCAAGCGAAATTTTTCCCTTGAAAGGAATGCTGTAGCCAAGCAGATGCAGATTGTTTTCTGCGAAATCCGCGATTTTCTTCCCGGCAGGATCTTTTATCCAAGCTTCCCTGGGATTCCACTCGTCTGGAATTGTCCAGTCAAAGCATTGTGTTCCGGACTTGACTTCATGAATCTGAATCGGAATTCTTTTTTTTACAAGCTCCAGGGTCCTGCGCACCCCGTCGCCGGTGATGCTCCTGCAGATCGGAAAAAGCTCCTCGATCAAATCGTAGATGTCAATCATGTCGGAGAATCTCCACGAAAACAAATTTAATTTGCGGCAAGCAGAGCAAGATAGCTTTTAACGGCGGCAAATCAAGGAGATGATTTCAAAGAAAATCAGGGTGGCCAAAAAATCGTTCAGCTACTGCTCCGCGGATTCAGATGCCTGGGCTTGCTGTTATAAATATTAGGGTTGCATCACCAATCTACCAGAGTGATCGGAGATCTCGTCCAGATCTCGTCTCTGTTTTTGGATGCAATGATTTCTGGGAGCTTTCTGCTCCATTCGTCTATGGCATTCTCAGAATGCCTGTAGTGCTGGAGACCTGCAATGTTGATGACTGCGGCGCGGTCTTTCTCCCTGTCGGCGAAGACACATAGGACTTTCCCGGTTTCCGCGTCCTTCAGCTTTCCTTCTATGGCGATTTCGCCGGAGTTGAAAATTGCCAGCAGTCCGACGCCTGGAATGAAGAATCCGGCGACGGTTTCGATCGCGTTCAGAGCGGATTTAGTGGGGACGAGCTGGACGATCGCCAAATCGAGCACGGCTGTTTTATCTCCGGGAAGCTTTCCAGGTTTCCAGGAAAGGGACGAGTTTTTTGCAAACGCATCCCCGAATGAGCTCTGCGCGTAGCCTGAAAGATATCTCAAATCCATTTTGTACGAATCAAATGCGCTGACTTCATTGAAGGAGCTCCATCCTCTCAATGCCAAAGTGTGGGAGCTGTCAACCGGAGAAACAATGATTCTCTCGTAATTGCTAAAATCGGTGTTCTCGTCTATCCAGAACATGCGCATTGGAAAAGTTGGCGGCATCTCCTTCATCTTTGGCTCGTTGGGAAGAAAGCTGGTTTTGGGAGCTGGATCAGCTCTGAGCAGGTCGTAGGTGCTCTGGCATCCGACAATAGAGGAAAGAACGATGCAGATGAAGACAATTCCGCCAAATCTTTTCATTTTTGCCTCCGTGATCTGTTACATGGTGAAGATTTGCCGAATCGTTGAAAGTCACCTGCCGGAAAAATAGCCTACTATTTTTTCCGGTCAGAGTGGATTTTATTGTTGGAATATGTCCTTTTCATTTCATTTATGGCGGAGAGCGTTTCATCAATAGTGTCATTTCCAAGGAAATTGCAACGATCCTTGGTATAATCGCCAAAACCAGTAGTGAACTGCGTCAGGAATCTGACCGTATTGGCAATCCCAATTTCACTGGACAAGGTGAAGATCGCCTCTTTGCTTATTTGGTTCAATGGCTTGGTTTGTGCAATCATTTTTCAATCTCCCTCATTAATTCAAACAGTGATACCGGTTTCGTCTCTTTCGCAAACTTTTTGGCCTTTTTCAAGAATGACTCGTCACTCGTGCAGAAGAAATGGGCACCTCCTTCCTCCGCAAAGGCGAGATGCAAAGCATCCATTGGCTTAATTCCTGTCCCTTTTAGAAATTTTGCCCTTTTTTCAATATTTTCATCCAAAGCTCTTTGCAGGCAACAGTTGTCAAGGTATATCTTCATCGTTTAATCATTTGTCCGATAATTTCTTACATAGGCTAAGCTATCACATAAGGAAACCCTTTCAAGCCTTGGATTGTCTTATTGACATGTTCCTCGCAACGCAGTCGATCTGAACTAAGCCATCCTGCAGATCTTTAGATCCGTGTCCATTTCGACTTATATAGGTGAAAAATCACTGACGTTCGAAAAAGCGGCATTCGTCAAGCTTTTTCAAAACTGCCTGGACTCCGCCGTTTATAGCCTTGCTTGAAAAAGTTGCCCCACTCACTGCGTCCGGCACGGGATCGCCGCTTTTCACACCCTGCCAGTTTTTCAGCAGAGACGATTTTTCGACACGGGCAAAGTATTTAGGGGCGTCTTTCTGCTGGACGACGAAGACTGATATTATTTTCTTGTCGCTTCCGCACACGACACCTATGTCTATCGGGGCTTTGAAGCCCTTCACGGAAAGTCCAAGTTCTTTGCTCATAAAGAGATAGCGAGCTTTACGCATGTCGGCGGACTGTCCTGGCTTGAGCAGAATGTAGTGCTTGACCGGAGAAATCGCCTCTTTGATTTCCAGCTTTTCTCCGAGATTTTTTTTGAGGAGCTCTGCTATCTCGGAGGCATTTTCTGAATCTGGCGAGCTCTCTTCTGCAATTGCGGAGCTTGCACCAAGAACAAAAAGAAAGAAAAAGGCGGTCAGCGCCGAATGAAGCTGGCCGCCTATATTTTTCACGCTTGAACCCACTGCGTTATCGAGCAGGAATCATTTCGGCTCTTCTGTTCTTAGCCCAGGCATTCTCGTCGGCGCCCTGAACCGCAGGCTTCTCCTCGCCGTAGCTAATGGTCTTTGTGCGGTTGTCCGGAACTCCGAGACGGATGAGGTCTTCCTTCACGGCAATGGCTCTGCGCTCCGCCAATGCCCTGTTGTACTCGAGACTGCCCCTGTCATCGCAATGCCCTTCTATGATCAGGCAATGATCCGGATTTTCAGACATGTGGTTCGCCGCATTCTGCACTTTCGGGAATTCGGACGTGCCGATAGTTGACTGGTCGTATGCGAAATAGACGGTTGGCAGGCTGACGCCAGGAATTGGCGTCCACTCGTTGGGATCCCTCGGAACGCCCTTTCCAGGCTCGCCGAAACCGCCGGGGAGACCGATGGTGCCTGCACCACCTGCCCCATCAAGTCCGGTGATGTCTGTGCCTGTCCCAGCACCTTCCTCTCCAGAACCAGAGGATTTACAGCCTGAATAGAATGCGAGCGACGCGGCCATGACCGCACAAAGAGCGAACTTGTAAAGCATCTTCATGTCTGATTCTCCTGAATCTTTTATTGTTTATTTTACCTTTGTTTGCCGAGCAAAAACGGCGACTTGGTGGCTAATCCTCCGCTTTCCGCCCAAGAACAAGCCTATAATCTAGGTTGCTGGGCGAAAAAACAAGACCTGCAATCTAAAATTTTGAAAATAATTTGATGCTGAAGCGGTTTGCAATTGAAGTCCGAAAGATTAGCTTATTGCGCGTCGGAGCTTGAATGAACTTGAAGATTTTGCTCCGGCATCAAAATAAAAAGGGAAACATGCAGAAGGAAACTCACATTGACTGGTCGTCGCTGGGCTTCGAATATCTCCCGGTGGACAGCCATATCCGCTATCGCTGGGAAAATGGAAAATGGGACAAAGGCAGACTGCTCAGAAAGCACGAGATAAGCCTCCCGATCGCCGCGGCATGTCTTCACTATGGACAGGAGTGCTTCGAAGGACTTAAGGCGTTCGCCAGAAAAGATGGAAGCGTAGGAATTTTCCGCCCCCTCGAAAACGCCAGCAGGATGAACCGTTCCGCGCGCCGCATACTTTGCCCGGAACTTCCCGAAGAGCTTTTCATGGATGCCGTGAAGCGCGTGATTGAGGCGAACAGGCATTTCGTGCCGCCCTACGGCACAAAGGGCTCCCTCTACATAAGACCTCTGATGATTGGCTCGGGCGCTGTCATTGGCGTCGGACCAAGCGACATCTACGACTTCATTGTCATGGTCATGCCTGTCGGAAATTACTATAAGGAGGGCATTTCGCCCGTGAAAGCGATTGTCTCTGACGCCTTCGACAGGGCGGCTCCATACGGCACGGGCTCCGTGAAAGTCGGAGGCAACTACGCCGCCAGCCTCCTGCAATCGAAAATAGCAAAAAAAGAGGGCTTTCCAATCGTCCTGTATCCTGATTCGAAAACCAGAAGCTACGTGGACGAGTTCGGGACTAGCAATTTCATCGCTGTGTCGAAAGATGGCGCGTACGTAACGCCCGATTCGGAGTCCGTTCTTCCCAGCATAACGAACGATTCCCTGATGGCTCTCGCACGCGATCTAGGCATTCCCGTTGAGCGCAGACCTGTCGCCTTGAGCGAGCTTCCTGATTTTGTCGAAATGGGCGCATGCGGGACGGCGGTTGTGATAACTCCCATCTCTGAAATCACATACGGCTCCAGGGTCATCAAATACGGAAGCGAATGCGGTCCCACACTCAGAAGACTTTACGACAGACTGACTGGAATACAGTTTGGAGATCTCCCCGACGAGCATTCCTGGCTTGAAACTGTCTGAGCGTTTTCCGTTTTTTCCTAGGAGCTGAAATGGAGCCGATTGGATATTTGCTGGGTTTGGCTGCATGTCTGGGCATCGCCGGACTTGTGGAGTCCATTGTCCTTGATAGGAAGATCAGGGGAATCGCCTCAAGAATTCATGTAAGCGGCACAAGAGGAAAATCCAGCGTCTGCAGGCTTATTGCCGCAGGACTCAATGGAAACGGCATAAGAACCGCCGCGAAGACGACGGGCACCCTTCCCAGGATGATATGCCCCGACTCTTCGGAACTTCCGGTTTTCAGGCCTTCCGGCGCGAACATCATGGAGCAGGCGAGAATTGTTTCGCTTGCGAGGGAAATGGATGTGCAGGCCCTTGTTGTCGAGTGTATGGCGCTCCAGCCGGAACTGCATTGGATCAGCGAAAGCAAATTCATCAAGGCCACGCACGGCGTGATCACTAACATCAGACCCGATCATCTCGATGTGATGGGGCCGGGCACCCGGGATGTCGCCCTCGCGCTATCTTCCATGATCCCGCTCCGCGGAAAACTCTACACAGCCGAACAGAAGCATCTCGATGTCCTCAAATACGCTTGCGAGGACAGAAAAAGCGAGCTGATCAGCGTGTCGAAGGATGAGGCGTTGTCGGTTTCCAGCGAGGAACTCTCTCGTCTTCCATATATCGAACATCCCGAAAACTTGGCATTGTCCCTGAGACTTCTCTCCGATTTCGGAATCACTAGAAGCAGGGGAATAGAAGCCATGAGCGCTGTCAATCCGGATCCAGGAGTGCTCACAGAATATGAGCTCGACTTTTTCGGAAGGAAAATTGTCTTTGTCAACGCCTTTGCGGCCAACGATCCGGAGTCAACCCTTTCTATAGTTGAAAGATCGCGGAAAAAGCATTCCAAGCTCGAAAGGCTCGTCGTAGTGCTGAACCTCCGCGAAGACAGACCTCTGCGCACTATGCAGTTTGCCGAGGAGGTAAAGGTCTGGTCCGACGCATGCAAGCTGATTCTGCTTGGACAGGGGGCATATCTTTTCTCGAGGCTGGCTTCAGAAAAGCAGGAGCTTCAAGGCAACAGATTCATCTACACCGAGCAGGATTCTGTCGAGGACGTATTTGAAAAAGTAATTGACGCATGCGGAAAGTCGGCCCTCGTGATCGGCGTCGGAAACATCGCCGGCATGGGGCTTCCGCTCGCGAGACTCTTCAAAAACAGGGCGCTCCTATGAACATGAAATGCCGCATTGTCTTTCATCCTACCGCACGGAGGGCATGAACTTGCCGGAACTTCTTGCAATTTCAATTGGAACCGGGCTTGCCGCAGGTCTTATTTTCACCGAATTCTTCGGAATCGCGGCAGGCGGTCTCGTCGTGCCAGGCTACCTCGCGCTTTTTCTCGACAAGCCAGCCCACATTGTCCTCACTTTCGCGGTCGCGGCGGCGGCCCTTCTCATCGTCAGGGTGCTCTCGCTTTTCACAATCGTCTATGGACGCAGGAGAACGGTGATGATGATCCTCATCGCCTACATTCTAGGAATGCTGATGAACAGGAATCTCGGCGCCTTGTGGCTGGCGGACGAATCAATATCAGTGATCGGATTCGTAATTCCCGGTCTCATCGCCGTCTGGATGGACAGGCAGGGACTGCCCCAGACTATCGCCTCCAGCATGACAATTGCAATAATTGTCAGACTGATCCTAATCGCCTCGGGTGCGGCAGGAGCAATGACATGAGAAAGGTCTATTGGCGCCCGCAAAAGGTATCGAACAGAGTCCTGTGGCTGGTTTTTGCCAGCGCACTCTTCTGCTATCTCATCGTCGTCAGATTTGAAATTAAAAATGTCAAGCCCGATTTCAAAAAGAAAATCGAGGCGGCCCGTCTGGCGCAGTCAGCCTTTGACTTCCTCAGGCAGGAAAGACTTCGCCGAGGAATAATGATTGACGAAGAGGCGGATCCCGCAGGCAGTGGCCTCATAGGAGACCTGTCCTCGGCAGTGACAACAAATGTCGGACATCTCCCGGCAAAGCGCAGTTCCGTCAATCCAAATTTCGCCGCGGTGGTATTCCATTATCTGAAATCTCTTGGAGTCGGAAGGGGCGACCAGGTTGCAGTTGGAATTTCCGGATCATTTCCGGCGATGAATGTGGCGACATTCGCGGCGATAGAAGTGATAGGAGCCAGGCCAGTCATAATATCGAGCGCAGGAGCTTCGCAATGGGGGGCGAACAATCCGTCATTCATGTGGCCCGACATGGAGAATCTTCTATTCAAAAATAAACTTTTCACATTCAGATCGTCGGCTATGACGCTGGGGGGGATTGACGACAAGGCTCTCGGAATTTCCGCAGAGGGAAGAAAGGCGATCGAGGATTCGATACTTATGAACGGATACGAGCTGATCAAGGTGAAAAACTACCAGGACAGCGTCGAGAAAAAAATGGATCTCTACCTCCGGCTCTGCGGGGACGCAAAGCCGAAAGTCTATATAAATGTCGGTGGAGGAACGACTTCTGTCGGCACGAAGCTCGGCAAATACAAGTTCGCGGCGGGAATAAACACCAGACCGCCTCCGGGAACCTCGGGGATTGATTCGATCATGACGCGGTTCATCAACGACGGAGTCCCTGTTGTCCATCTCACAAAAATCGAAGATCTTTCGGCGAGGTACGGATTCCCTGAACAGCCGAAGGAGACGCCTCCGGTCGGCGACGGCAAGATCTACGCCACACAGGAGCCGAACAGGATTCTGGCACTCGCGATGCTAGCCGCGATATTCGCGGTAATCTATGCCTTGACCAGGCTCGACTGGGGTTTCAGACTCCTCGGAAACAGCAAGGAGCAGAGCGGAGACGCGCCGCCTGAACAGATGGTCTGAAAGCAACGCCCGCATACTACGCCTACGGACAGCGGAAAGCCGGGGGTCTGGAAATCGTTCAACAATTGTTGCTCATCAGACAGACGGACACACGAAGAGGGTTCAATCTCCACTGGAAATCCTTGTGCAGGAAGTGGAGAACAAAGACAATCACGACACTTGCTAGAACGCCTCAATGGGAAGTTGTCTGGATTCCCCTGACAGCAGGAAATGCAGGAATTCAGTGAACTGCCTTCTTCGTAGTCGCTATCGCT
>DYRX01000440.1 GCA_020718525.1 Victivallis vadensis | reverse complement strand
CTCTTGGAATTGTGTATATGGAAAAGAATTGTCCCCGCTTCCGTCGCGTGTGTCTGCACTATCCTGTCATCGCCGACATCGTTTTTATTCATCAAGGCGATACTCATCTCAGTTTTCCCCCTTTTTTAGCTGTCCCTATTGAGCGCTACGAAAAAATGCACGAGCAAAGCAAGCAAAATATACTTGTTTACAATACAAGTATAACATATTCCAAACAGATTTTCAATTGGCGTAGCAAAATATTTTGAAAAAAAGTGGGGAGCCGGATATTTACGGCACGCTTGCTACGGCAGATCGAGCTTGCAGACTATCTCTTCCGGTTCTCATTCGTCATTTACAGATCTCGATGTGCGCATTCCTCATTCCTTGAAATTGATAGTCTGGCACCCGCGCCAAATGGCAAAGTTCTTTAGCGCCCCCCCCTGGCATGATGGTCTCCAAGAACCGCATAAAGTATTGACAAAAGAAAAAAAGGCGTGTAGTGTCTCAGGTGAAGCAGAGCGATCTTAGAGGATGCTTCTGCGTGACGCTCCCGGGCTTCCGCTGTCCCGGGCGCCATGAATTTCTCATGCGGTTCGGGCGAGCTTGTTTTAATTTGTCACAAAAAGAGGACTTCCATGAGCGAAACGAAAGAAAATGCAAAGGGTCAGAATCAGCCGAACGTCGTGCTGATTTTCGCGGATCAATGGAGAGGGGACTGTCTCAGCGCGAAGGGGCATCCAGTCGTCCACACTCCGTATCTCGACGATCTTTGTCTGGGCGGATGCAGTTTCGATTCGGCGCACAGCGCCACGCCGACATGCATCGCGGCAAGGGCATCCCTCTTTACCGGACTCTCGCCGAAGACGCATGGCCGCGTCGGCTACCAGGATGGAGTTCCCTGGAATTATGAACATTACCTTGCAGGTGAATTCAGCAGGCACGGATACCAGACGCAGGCAATCGGCAAGATGCATGTCTTCCCGGAACGCTCCCAGTGCGGATTCCAGAATGTCATTCTCCATGACGGCTATCTGCATTTCGCCCGCAGGCAGTGCAAAAACAGGCTGGAAATGATAGACGACTACATTCCGTGGCTTAGAATGAAGACTGGGAATCCCGATGCGGACTATTTTGACACTGGACTCAACTGCAACAGCTTCGTTGCCAGGCCCTGGGACAAGGCAGAGGAACTGCATCCGACCAATTTCATCGTGTCGGAGGGAATTTCATTTTTAAGGCGCAGAGATCCGAGAAAGCCCTTCTTCCTCTTTTTATCCTTCCATCGTCCGCATCCGCCTCTCGATCCGCCGGCATGGGCATTTGAACAGTACCTTGGAATGGATATGCCCCCGCCTCCGCAAGGTGATTGGGCTGAGATTTTTTCCAACCACTACCAGGACAGTCGTTCAGATCTTTTTGCCGGGAATATGCGGCCGGATCTGCTTAGACGCGCCCGCGCCGGCTACTACGGAAGCATCACTCACATTGACCATCAGATCAATCGCTTCATCGAAAACCTTGTTGATTTCGGATTGGGAGACGACACGATAATCTGCTTCAGCTCGGACCATGGCGAAATGCTCGGGGACCACAAGCTATACCGTAAATCTCTTCCCTACGAAGGCTCCTCAAAAATTCCTCTCATCTTCAGGGGACCTGGAATTCCAAAAAATTCCAATTCGGCGGTTCCGGCGGAACTTCGCGACATAATGCCAAGCTTGCTGTCTCTTGCCGGACTGCCAGTGCCGGAATCCGTCGAAGGGGAAAATCTTCTCCCCGCAATGAAGGGAGAAAATGGAAAATTCAGGGAATATGTCCATGGGGAGCATCCGATTTTTTCCCAGTCAATTCATTGGATTTGCAACGGACAGAGCAAATATGTATGGATGAGCGGAGACGGGACAGAACAGCTTTTCGACTTGAAGAACGACCCGCAGGAGCTCCGCGATATTTCCTCTCTCAAGCCAAGGGAGACCGAAAAATGGAGAGCCGCATTGATACGCGAACTCTCCGGCCGCGAAGAGGGGTTCAGCGACGGAAAAAGGCTCATTCCAGGCCGCCAGGTAACTTCAGTGCTAAAGAAAGCTAAGGGGCTCTTGTGAAATAACTTTGACATTTGCCGCCAAGGATTTTGAGCTGATTTTTCTGACAAGAAGGAGGAACATGTCGAGACATTTAACGACTGAATGGCGGGAAAAGCGGCCAAAAGACTGGTGTCCTGTCCCTTAAATACTAATCGTAATACACTTGAATAATAAATTATTTCCA
>DYRX01000124.1 GCA_020718525.1 Victivallis vadensis | reverse complement strand
CGACGGGCATCTGTCCGCCGGGAATCCTCAGGATCGAAGGTGAAAGCTCTATTTTTATTCCGAACTTCTCGAAGATGCGCCGGGTCATCCAGAAGTGTCCCGGTCTTATTCCACGGATTGTAAGTTCGGCACCTGTCGCCGCGGCGAGAGCCAAGTAGCTTCCTGCCTCTATGTGGTCGCCCATGATCTCGTGTTCGGCGCCGCCTAGTTTCTCCACCCCTCTCACCGTGAGCGTGTTTGTTCCGATACCGGATATTCTAGCCCCCATTTTGCGGAGGAGCTCGGCAAGATCCTGCACATGCGGCTCGGACGCGGCATTGCGTATGACAGTCACGCCATCCGCAAGAGCGGCAGTCATGAGAATATGCTCCGTCGCGGTCACGCTCGCCTCGTCGAAAAATATGTCGCGTCCACGAAGTTTATCAGCTTCTACAACTATTTGATCTCCAATTGAATCAAGCTTTGCGCCAAGGCATTTGAGTCCGTAGAAATGCGCGTCGAGCCTTCTTCTTCCTATAGAATCTCCACCGGGTCGCGACAGAACGGCTTTGCCGCATCTTGCCAGAAGCGGACCAGCGAAAAGCATTGATGTGCGCACAAGGTTGCAGAGCTCTCCCGGTATCTGGACGGAGGTCTTTCCACCGCGCTTCAGGCGCAGGATCCCCTTCGAAAGAGACGACGAGACGCCCAGCGCGTCCGCAATCCTGAGCATGTTCGACACATCCAGAATTTCCGGAACATTTTTGAGAACGATCTCCCCGTCGGTCAGGAGAGCCGCGGCAATCATTGGCAGAGCGGCATTTTTGTTTCCCGAGACCCTGACTGCGCCATGCAGTCCGGGGCTTTTCTCAACGATGAAGCTTTTCAAATGTTTTGTCGCCATATGTGAAGCGTGCTCCGGAATTTTTTTTAAGCTCTCAGTCTGCCGACGCCAATTTCAGGCAGAACTCTCTGAACGCGAGCTCCTCGTCAACATTCCATCTCAAATTCTGCAGAAAATCTTCCGCGTGGCGCAGATTCTTCTCCGCCTTTTTCTCTTTGACGGAGAGCTTTTCACCCTTGAGACGCTCGAATATTTCCGGGTTTGGTATGCTTGCCGGCTCCGCATCGGAGCAGAGCATGAAAATTTGAGCGAACCAGGCGTGTATGGCGCTCAGAAATGAGACTCTCATGGAAAGATATTCCGCCTGGATTTCAGCGTCCTGACGATCTGTGAATCTTTTCTTGCCGGACACGTCCATGTTTTCAAGCATCCCAGTTGTCTTCTCCCATCTCTTTTTAACCCGCGCCTCGGCGGAGTCCTTCATGTCGGACGAGATCGAAAGCAGTCTGCCTGCGCATTTTTCGGCGTCTGCAAGACCGTTCTTCCCGAATGTCACGTCTTTAAGCGCGGAGAAAAGTTCGTCATTGCCGGGGAAATCGTATCTGCAGAAATTGCCGAGCAGAAGAATCTGCTGGCATCTCGATCGTATTGTGGGCAGTAGCATCTGCGGTTTCGAGCTGGAAAGAATGAAAATGCTCCTTCCGGGCGGCTCCTCCAAAGTCTTTAAAAATGCGTTTTGAGCCTCCTCCGTCATCCTGTCCGCGTCATGTATGACTCCGATCTTCACTCCGGCAGTTCCGCTTGCGGCGAGCTGGAAGAAAGACTGAAACTCCCTGATGCTGTCAGGATCGTCGGCATCCTTTCCGATCAGTATCATCCGTGACTTTGACTTCGGAGCGATGACGGCCATGTCCTGGTAGGAGCCGCTCTCAATGGCGGAGCAAGATCTGCATTTTCCGCAGGAATCACCGTTATCGAGAGGCGAGAGGCATGCCGCCAACTGCGAAATTCGCAGGGAAAATTGCTTGGCAGTCTGAAGATCATCGAATTGAATCAGGTAGGCGTGACCGAGGCGTCCGCCTTTTTTTGCGGACAAGAGGGCATTTGTCAGGGAAGGATATCCAGCTTTCAGCTCGGCAAAAGGCATTTTTTCACCATTTTGAAAATGTTCTCATGTATGGACTCGGGCGCATCCATGGCGGAAAGGAGCTGAACGCGGCCCGGGTTTTCCTCGGCGATTTTGAGAAAGCCATTGCGGACTTTTCTGTGAAAGCCGATTTCAGCCGATTCTATCCTGTCCTCGACAAATAGCGTTTCCTGCCTCCTCTGCCCCCTTTCGTAGCTCTCTTCGGCGCTGAGATCGAGGATGAATGTGATGTCCGGCTCCAGTCCGCAGGTCGCGAATCGGTTGAGCGCAAGAATGAAGTCGAGGCTTATTCCCCTTCCATAGCCCTGGTAGGCGGTGGTCGAGTCCGCATAGCGGTCGCAGACTACGATCTGCCCGTTATCGAGAGCCGGCGCGATGAGCTTTTTGACATGCTGTGCCCGGCTGGCGGCGAAGATCAGCAGTTCTGCTTCGTCAACAACGGCGCTTTCTCCGACATGGTGCTTTACTATTTTTCTGAGCTCCTCTCCGATCACAGTTCCTCCGGGCTCTCTGGTGACGACTGGTGCGAGCCCCATTTTTGCCAGGGATTCCCCCAGCATGGCGATCTGCGTCGTTTTCCCTGCGCATTCAGGACCCTCGAAACTTATGAACAAGCCCCTTTTCTGCGGGCGCGGCATTTCTTTTTCGTCCATATGGCTGATTCTTTCGGCTTGAATTCGTTTGTCGGGCATATTTTTACGCCGTATAGGCAATCTTGCAAGCAAAAAAAGTAAAAGAGCTCTTGAATAGTTTGAAAATCAATATAGTTTCTGCCTTTCGTTTTTGTTCAAATCCGGATCTGCTGGCTGTGGAAGAATCCAATTTGATGTCTGTCGCGAAGATTTTTGAGGCGCGACCCAGCTTTCTGCGGACTGGTTTTTAGAAACGGCAAAGGAATTGAACTCGCTTCGTAAAATAAAGATGTCGGAATTTTTCGTGACGCGGCAGGCGTTCACGGCTCGATTCTTGTCCACGGATTCTGCGGAGGCCTTTCGATGAATGAAATGCTCAAAAGCAGTCTCTGTCCGGAATGCGTCCAGCTCGATCTGAAAGCGGGAAGCAAGGAGGACGCAATCCGAGAGCTCGTTTCCATCATCCACTCAAAGCACAGGCTCACCGATCTTTCCGGCGCGATCAGCGTGGTCATGCAGAGAGAGCAGAAGATGAGCACGAGCCTTGAGAACGGAATTGCCGTTCCCCACGGCAAGAGCGACATCGTTGACAGACTCCTTGTCGCCGTTGGCATAAAAAAATCGGGGATAGATTTCAACAGCGCGGACGGCGAGCCATCCAGGATAATCATACTGATACTTTCTCCTCTCTCGAAGGCGGGGCCCCACGTCCGCTGTCTCGCCGAGATCGCGAAGCTCCTGCAGTCACCAAACAACCGTAAAAGAATTCTTGACGCAAAGACAGCGTTGGAAATATACGAGATAATGTCAGAACCATGAAGTCCTTAAAAAAATGCCCGCACACTGAGCGCAAATCTAAGGCGTTCGTGCTGGTGTTTTTCGTATTTTGGGCTCTTTTTTCAGGATTTCAGGCTTTTGCACTCGCGGAAGCTCCGGGCGAAGTGGCGACTCCGTTAGCGGATATCCAAAGCGAAAATGCCCAGCAAGCGCCTGCGCATTCAGCCGCCGAATCGCATGATTCTCCGCACCACTCTCCAAAGCCGCAGCACCTTTTCAAGCTTCATTTCATACACGTGACCAATGCCATGATCTCTACCTGGATTGTGGCGGGGCTCCTAGTTTTGCTGGCTCTTCTTTTCGGATATTGCTATCCCCGCCGGAAACTGAGCGCCTTCACCGGGCTGATCGAGTCTTCCGTCCTATTCATGCATGATTTTTTTGCAGACATAATAGGCGTATCCCTGATCAAAAAATGCTTCTGGTTCCTTGGCTCCTCCTTTTTCTTCATCCTCATGCTTAACTGGTCGGAACTGATTCCGGGTGTCGGAGCCATCGGCTGGGGGGAGGCGACAAAAGACGGCTTTTCTGTCCACACACCCCTTTTCAGAGGAGGAAACGCCGACCTCAACAACACGCTTGCCCTCGGACTGCTTTTTTTCGCGTTTTGGACACTGATCGCCTTGCGCGAAAACGGAATAAAGGGCTTCATCCTGCATATTTTCGGTCCAAAGGGAGAAATGAAGGGATTTTTCGGAATCGTATTCGTCATAGTGTTCATTGCAATCGGCTTTATCGAGGTCGTTTCAATTTCAGTGAGACCTATTTCACTCGCGCTGAGGCTCTACGGAAACATCTTCGCCGGAGGTGTCTTGCTTGACACAATCATGCACAAGTTTCCTGTTCTCGCCTGGCTCTTGCCGATTCCCTTCTATCTGATGGAATTCATGGTCGGATTCATTCAGGCAATCGTTTTCACATTGCTTTCGGCAATTTTCATAATGCTCATTTGCAGTCACGAGGGCGGACATGAGGAAAATCATGATCCGCATTTGGAAAAAATTTAACAGTTTAAACATAGGAGAAAAGAAATGGAACATCTGCATGTCGGAATGACGGCTTTTGCCGCCGCCATAAGCGTTGGAGCAATTGGAGTGGGAGCGGTGACCGCAGTAGGGCGCAATCCCGGGGCGGCAAACAAGATCCTTGTCCAGTCAATCCTGGCGATTGCCTTCGTGGAAGCTTGCATCTTTTATGTGATTTTTCTGGTCAAATAAGAAAAGCTCTGAAATGTTCCGTGCAAGCCTTCCGCGTTTTCAGGCTCCGCAGTCGTGATATTCTGCGGTCGTCTGCTTCGTGATTAGGATTTGTTTTTCCATTGCGCGAATGGCTGGCGGATAAAGAGGAAACTGATTATTATGAGTTCTTTGACAGCAGTTGCTCAAGCGGGCGCCGGAGGACAGGTGTCCGAAATAATCGAGCATTTCGGAGTGAATTGGCCGGATCTGCTCGCACAGTCGGTCTGCTTTCTTGTTCTCGCATACATTCTCAACCGTTTTGTATTCAAGCCTGTGATGAAGACAGTTGAAGCCAGGCGGAAAGAGGCGGAAGACGCGGCGGCGAATGCGGAGCGCATCAAGGAGAGCCTCAGGGTGACCGAGGAGGCCAAGGGCGAGATACTGGCGAAGGCGCGCGAACAGGCGGAAAAGATCATCTCCGAAACGAAGGCGAACGCCGCCGAGCTGATGGAGAAGGAAAAGTGCCGCATCGAGGAGATTGCGACCCAGATGCTCGAGAAATCTCGTGAGGACGCTCTGCTCGACCGCAAAAATATGAGAACCGAGATGAAAAATGAAATTGCAGGTCTTGCCGCCAAAATTGCGGCGATAGTTTCGGAAAAGACTCTCAGCGATTCGGACCGCTCCAATCTGCTTGCGAAGGCAGTTTCGGCGATGGATTCCAGCAAGGCGAAAGAATAAGGGCAAATTCCCAGTGAGAATAAGCAGGCACAGCAAGATGATCGCCAGACGAATCTGGCAGAACTGCCTTGTCGGGGGCAAGGCGGACTTCGAACGCATCCGCAGGACAGTCGGACTGCTTTCAAAAGCCAGACGGAGAAATACCATCGAGGTTTTTGCCGCTTTCAAGCAGAGGCTTCTGCTCTATCTGAACGAGAGGAGCCTGACAGTAAGCTCCGCCACTTCTCTCAGCGAAGCGGAAAAAGCCTCCATACTTGGGGCTGTGTGCGGAAAAGAAGAATTTCCAGGCGGAATCTGCTTCGAGGAGGACCCTACAATCATCGCCGGGCTTCAAGTCCGCAAAGGCTACGATCTGCTCGACTATTCCCTCAAGAGCCATATTGAAACAATCAGAGCAACTTTGAAATCAAAATGATATCTCACAAGAAGCAGGTTCTGACATATTTGAAGTTGACAGGGATGAAACTGGGCTATCTGCTGAATTTCGGAGATGAATTGATGAAAGACGGGGTTTCACGCATTTTGAACGGCAGGATTATATAGCTTTTCTTTGTGCCTTTGTGGCTTTGTGTGAGAATTTAAAAAGTGGGTTTCGCTGATTCCGCAGTCGCGGGACAGCAGAGTTTCTTCGATGCTCAATGAAAGGAGTTTGGCAAAAGACAATGAGTAAAAATAGCATAATTGACGAGATTGACGACGCGATTTCATCGTTCCGTCCGGGCTTGAAAAGAGAGGAAAGCGGAATAGTGGCGGAAGTCGGCGACGGCGTCGCCAGAATTGAAGGGCTCCGCAACGCGTCCTACAACGAGATGCTCGACTTCGGAAACGGCGTAGTCGGGCTCGCCCTCAACTTGGAGGAAGCCTCCGTTGGCGCGGTAATCCTTGACAGCGGCGCGTCCATCAAGGAGGGGCAGACTGTGAACCGCACCGGAAAGCTCCTTCAGATTCCGGCGGGAAAGGCTCTGCTCGGCAGAATCCTCGATCCGCTTGGGCGACCCCTCGATGGCAAGCCCGCTCCGGAAGCCGAATCGCATGTTCCCGTTGAAAAATCCGCACCTGGGATCATCTCGCGGCAGTCGGTCAGCAGACCACTGCAAACCGGAATCTTGGCGATTGACGCAATGATTCCGATTGGAAGAGGACAGAGGGAGCTGATAATCGGCGACAGGTCATGCGGAAAAACGGCGATAGCTATTGACACCATCATCAATCAGGCGGCGATGAACAAGAAGGCAATTGAAAGGGGGGATTCCTCCTACCGCCCCGTCTATTCGATTTATGTCGCCATCGGACAGAGACAGGCGACAGTCGCGAAAGTCATGAAAATCCTCGAAGATCACGACGCCCTGCGCTTCGCGATAATCGTGGCGGCGAACGCCGCAGACTCCGCCGCTTTGCAGTATCTTGCGCCCTTCAGCGGAACGGCGATGGGCGAATGGTTCATGGAGCGCGGAATGGATGCGCTGGTCATTTACGACGACCTGTCGAAGCACGCCGTCGCATACAGACAGCTTTCGCTCGTCCTGCGCCGCCCTTCCGGAAGAGAGGCGTATCCTGGTGACATATTCTATCTGCACAGCCGCCTCCTCGAACGCTCCGCATGCCTTTCGAACGAATTCGGCGGTGGCTCGCTCACATCCCTTCCCATCATTGAAACCCAGGCCGGAGACGTAGCCGCATACATCCCGACAAACGTGATCTCAATAACAGACGGACAAATATACCTCGAGAGCGATCTCTTCTATCAGGGCATACGCCCGGCGCTTTCGGTCGGAATTTCCGTGTCGAGGGTGGGTTCCGCGGCGCAGACCAAGGCAATGAAGGAAGTCGCAGGAGGAATAAAGCTCGACCTTGCACAATACCATGAGCTCAAGGCATTTGCGCAGTTCGGATCGGATCTCGACAGAAAGACCCTCGCCCTGCTTGAAAGAGGCAGGCGCATCACGGAAATTTTCAAGCAGTATCAGTACACGCCACTGCCCCTCGATGAGCAGGTCGTCCAGCTCTGGGCCGTCCAGAACGGAAGATTCGACTCCATTCCAGTCGAGGACGTGACGAAAGTCAGAGACAGAATGCTTGACGCCTTCCGGGTGGGCCACAGGGACATTCTCGACACGATCGCCGCGAAAAGAAAGCTCGAGCCGGAAATAGTCGAAAAGCTTGCCACCATATTCGACGAGTCCGGAAATTTCTCCAACTAAATTCTGAAAGACCGGGCCGCCAATGGCAAATCTCAGAGACATAAGAAGAAGGATAAGATCCGTCAAGGGAATGTCCAAGCTCACCCGCGCCATGCACATGGTGGCGATATCGAAAATGAAGAAGGCGCAGAACTCCGCCGCGCTTGGAATCCCATACTCGGACATGCTCAACGACATTCTCACGCAGGTGACCGCCTTTTCCGGCTCCTACAGGCATCCGCTCATGGAGAAGCGTGAAAGCGACAGAAAGCTGGTGCTGGTCGTGGGAAGCGACAGAGGACTTTGCGGCTCCTTGAACTCGAACCTCTTCAGAGAGTGCGCCAACTACGATCCGGACTCGACCTTCTTCGTCGCGCTTGGATCGAGGGCCGCCCAGTATCTGCAGAAAAGCGGACTCAACTTCATCGTCGACTTCTCCTTCGGCGATCCGCCATCCCTTTCCGAAGCGAGAATGATCTGCAGATTCGTCACACAATTTTTCCTCGATGACGAGATTGACAGCGCCGAGATCATCTTCAGCTATTTCATCTCGACGTTCAAGCAGACGCCGTTTGCATGGAAATTTCTGCCGGTCGGACAGTTCCAGGAAGCCTTCGACTCCATGCCGGAAGCCATCAAGAGAACACGCCCGTCTCTCACGCTCACGGCTGAAACGATCAAGGACATGGGAGAATTCGAATTCGAACCGGATCCGAAGACCGTCTATGAAACCCTTCTCCTCAAAAGTCTGGACTATCAGCTTCTCCAGATTCTGAGGGAGGTGCGGGCGAGCGAACACAGCGCCAGAATGGTGGCGATGAAGCAGGCGACAGACAACGCAGAGGAAATGACTGGAAAACTCGAGCTCACGCACAACAACCTGCGTCAGGCTTCGATTACAAAGGAAATCCTCGAAATCGGAGCCGCGACCCTTAATTCCTAGGAAACTGGAAAAGATAGAATCAGCAAGGAGAAATAGATGAGCGAAGCCAAAATTGTGCAGGTCATAGGTCCGGTGGTGGACGTAGAATTCGCCGCCGAGTCCGAACTTCCCGAAATATACGAGGCTCTTATTGTCCCGCCAGAAGAAGATAGCGGACAGAATCCAAAAAAACGCGATCTGGTCCTCGAAGTCCAACAGCATGTCGGGGGAAGATGGGTGCGGACAATTGCAATGGGGGCGACTGACGGACTGCGCCGAGGCATGCCCGTCCGCAGAACCGGCGCTCCAATCACAGTCCCCGTCGGAAACGGCGTCATGGGAAGAATACTCAACCTGCTCGGCGAGCCCGTTGACGGACGCGGCGAAGTCGCCGCCGAAAAACGCCTTCCAATACATCGCAGACCGCCCCTCTTCACCGAGCAGAAGACTGTTCCGGAACTCCTCTCGACCGGAATCAAGGTCATTGATCTTATCTGCCCCTTCCTCAAAGGCGGAAAAGTCGGAGCTTTCGGCGGCGCAGGCGTCGGAAAGACCGTCGTGATCATGGAGCTCATCAACAATATCGCCAAACAGCATGGAGGCTTCTCAGTCTTTGCCGGTGTCGGAGAGCGCTCCCGCGAAGGAAACGACCTCTACCATGAAATGTCAACCGCAGGCGTGATCAACCAGTCGGACCTCTCCAAATCGAAGGTCGCACTCATATTCGGCCAGATGAACGAGCCGCCAGGCGCAAGAATGCGCGTAGCACTTTCAGCACTCGCGGTCGCGGAATATTTCAGGGACGAAAAATTCCAGGATGTCCTGCTTTTCATTGACAACATCTTCAGATTTTCGCAGGCGGGCTCGGAAGTTTCAGCACTGCTTGGAAGAACCCCCAGCGCCGTCGGATACCAGCCGACGCTCTCAACCGAAATGGGCGAATTGCAGGAAAGGATCACTTCGACAAAAAACGGCTCGATAACGTCTTTCCAAGCAGTCTATGTGCCCGCAGACGACCTCACAGATCCGGCACCCGCCACGACCTTTGCCCACCTTGACGCGACCATCGTCCTCGAGCGCGCCCTAGCCGCGCAGGGAATCTTTCCGGCGGTTGATCCGCTCTCATCCAATTCCAGGGCGCTCGCACCGGACATCGTAGGAAAGGAGCACTACGACACTGCCCGCGGTGTCCAGCGCATCCTGCAGAGATACAAGGACTTGCAGGACATCATCGCAATCCTGGGCATTGACGAGCTTTCGCCTGAAGACAAGCTGATCGTCGCGAGAGCAAGAAAAATACAGAAGTTCCTCAGCCAGCCATTCACCGTCGCGGAAGTCTTCACCGGAAGGCAGGGACGCAACGTGAACGTCCAGGAAACCGTCCGCGGCTTCAAAGAGATTCTCGAAGGCAAGCACGATGGTGTTCCAGAAGCCAATTTCTACATGAAAGGTGGAATCGAGGAAGTCATCGCCTCGTCCAACTGAAGGAAAAACTTTCGTGACAGCAAACCTCAGACTGAAAATAATAAGCCCGACCGAGCTCGTCTTCGACGGAAATGTAACTGCCGTCACCATTCCAGCAGAAATGGGAGAAATGCAGGTGCTCAAAGGACATATCCCCGTAGTAGCAAGGCTCACCGAGAACAGCAGGATAACAGCGTTCAAGGGCAACACCCCGATCGCGGCGTTCGAGGTTGACGAAGGTCTCTTCAGAGTGACCCACGACGACGTCAACATAATCGTGGATCAAGTCCTGTCAGCGGAAATACTCGGCGAGGATAATTGAGAAGATGAAAAAGATCCCAGTCGTCCTGGATACCGACATTGGAGGCGACATTGACGACACCTGGGCGCTTGCCTACCTGCTCAGATGCCCGGAGCTCGATCTCAAGCTCGTCACAACCGCGACCGGCGACTGCCATTACCGCGCCAAAATAATTGCCAAAATGCTGGAGACATCCGGTTTTTCCCAGGTCCCGATCGGGCTCGGCGTGAGACAGCCCAGCGACGGTCCCAGGGAGAGACAGGCGCAATGGGTGCTGGACTACAGCCTAAGTTCCTATCCCGGAAAGATATATGACGATGGCCTCCAGGCGATCATTGACTGCGTCGAAGCCAGTTCAGAACCTCTAACCCTCATTTCCATAGCTCCGCTGACAAACATAGGCGCGCTTCTTGAGAGAGCTCCACAAATTGCAAAAAAAGTCAATTTTGTCGGCATGCAGGGCAGTTTCGAATGGCATCATGAGACGAATCTCCGCTATTCAATGCAGAAAGGGGCGATTCCGGAGTTCAACGTCATCCGGGACCTCTCGGCGGCAAAGAAAGTCTTTTCGACGGAATGGCTGAGCATGAAAGTAACTCCTCTGGACACATGCGCCTTCGTATGCCTCGACGGAAAAGAATATGCCGAATGCCTGGAAAGCGCCGATCCCATGATCAGAATGGTCATTGAAAACTACAGAATCTGGTCGCCAAAAAATGCGGAGAGCAACCCGGATCTGCACTCATCTGTTCTTTACGACGTTGTCGCCGTCTATCTCGCTTTTTCAA
>DYRX01000439.1 GCA_020718525.1 Victivallis vadensis | reverse complement strand
TCTGAGATGAAGGCAATTACATGCTGATGTTCATCCTTGCCGGGACCATTGACCTTGAACGGCCTTCCAAATCTGATGCGGACCGTATTTTCCGGGCGGATGGGGCCAAACTCCTTGAAGACCTGTCCGTTTCCCCAGAAATCTGTTTTCAAGGCGACCGGAATGGCATTGGCTCCGGATTTTTTTGCGAGCTTGATTCCGAGAGTGTTGAACTCCTCGGGGATGAATTCAGTATTTCTGGTTGACTGCGGAAAAACGACGATGGAAACGCCGTTTTCGAGAAAATTGAGTCCCAATTCTGTTACAGCCTTGAGATCCTCCTTCGGGTTCGCCCTGCCAAGAGGAATATGCTTCATGCTCCTGATAATGCTTCCAAAAAGTGGATAGTCCGCGAGGGACTTTTTCACGACAAAAGCGACGTCTTTGCGGGGCAGAATTATCGAGGGGAGAAGAACAGTCTCAAGACTGCTCATATGGTTGGAGATGAAGACGAGAGGACCGGGGGTGGAAGAAATGTTTTCCAGGCCATCGAGTATGATCCTTCCTCCGCATTCCTCCACTGCGGATACAAAGTCGAGGGACTGGAGGCAGAAGAAACTGCTGTCGTAGCCTCCTTTTTTCGCCTGTTTAGCGCCTCTCCGGACAATGTCGAACATGCGCAAAAAAAAGTATAGCCTCGATTTGAACATCGCAAGGTAGAGCGTCGAAGGGCGCAGGCTTCCAGGCGTCTCATAGCGGTCGCCTGGAAAACTGTTTTTTATTGAGGACTGATTGTATTCGGCAAACTTTGACATTGGCCTAGCGTGGGGCTCAGATTTCGTCGTTTTGCCGCTTCTTTTCGAACTCGTCTCCGACACTGCGCCGGAACTCCTTGTCTGAAATGAACTTAAGTCCGATTCTTGCGCTTGTTTCCGCGGCCTTCAGCATGGACTCAAGAGCGAATGGCAAGGCGGACTTTTCTGCGAACTCGCGCATGTGTATGTGGGTTTCGTCATTCACAGCCTTGAAATAATAGTGTATTCCTGGCATTGTCTGGGAAAGGTCTCCAAAGTCACTGGAACCTCTTCCAAGCTTGGCAATTTTCGATGGTGCCATTCCCATTTCGGCGGCTATCTTCAAATATTCATCATTGAGAGCTTCGATAACGAGTCCCGCCTTGTATGAGTCCTTTGTCTTGTTTATTTTTGCTCTGGCGCCAGTCATCAGGGAAGCGCCTTTGACCGCGTCCCTGAATCTATCTTCCATCTTCATGAAAGTCTTCATGTTTGAAGCGCGCAGAAAGAATCTGCATGCGGCCCTTTCCGGAACAATGTTCGGGGCGACACCTCCCTCTGTCACTATGCCATGGATGCGGGAATCCTCCGGGATGTGCTGTCTCCAGGCGTTGAGGCCCTGGAACAATAGGACTACAGCATCCAATGCATTTATGCCTTCCTCTGGAGCGGCGGCGGCGTGGGATGCCTTGCCGAAAAAAGTCACATCATAGCGGGCGACAGCCAGAAATCCATTCCAGGTCGCGTCGGTGAAATCGGGATGCCCCATTACTGCGAGCTGTGCGTCGTCGAACTTTTTTGCAGAAATGAATTTCAGCTTTCCTCCGCCGCCCTCTTCTGCAGGAGTTCCTGCAACAATCACTGTTCCTTGGAGGGAGAGCCTCTGGATGCATTCAGCAAGCGCGATTCCGGCGCCAATTGATGCCGGGGCAATGAGATTGTGGCCGCAGGCGTGGCCGATTTCAGGCAGTGCGTCATATTCGGCAGGAAAGAGCACGGCAGGCTTTCCTTTCCCCTTTCTTGCGAGATATGCCGTCGGCATTCCTGCACATGGAGTCTCTACCTCAAAGCCGTGTTTTTTCAGCAGTTCGATCTGCCAGGCGCACGCTTTATTCTCTTGATAGCCGATTTCAGGGCTGTCGTGAATATCCTTCGCCAAACGCTTGAGATCCGAGCCTGTCTCAGAGATTTTTTTTCTTATGATGGCAAGGGGGTCCATACTTTGCATCCTCCGCTTTGATGTGCTTTCCGAATCAAATCATGTTTTCAAAGCTAGCCCGTGGAAGGCTTTTAGGCAAGCGGATTTATAAAATATCCCAATCAATGCAATGCGCAAATTAGGAGGATGCGGTCTAATTCATAAGAGTCATGAACAAAACGGAGAGGATATATTGATGAAAAGGTCTGAGCATTACTCTAGAAATGAAAAGGCCTAGTGTCCTGTCCCTTAAATACTAATCGTAATACACTTGAATAATTTAACCGGC
>DYRX01000438.1 GCA_020718525.1 Victivallis vadensis | reverse complement strand
AAGGAAGAATGAAACTTGCCTGTCCTGGAAGGACAAATAGTTTCAAGGCGGACAACATTTTTCTTTACTTCGTGTGCTCTGTGTAAGCAGAGCTTTTTAATCCGGAATCTCAAAGCGGCGCTCACACGCCGGCACTCCAAGTTCTGCATCCGCCGAACATATTGTTGCTAATGATGCAAATTAGTCAATTATTTCATCATATCCGTAGGTTTTCAGGCGTATCCCGCAATCTACATCTTCAATTTCTATAAATACCGGTCTCTCGTTTGCTGTATCGTTGGGCATCGAGCCTCGAGATCGGGAATATAATATTGTACTGGCAGGATGGGACTAACAAGCAGTTTCTTTCATTTATTCTTCAGACAAGTCAACTCCGGCCCCTCTGACGTTGACTGTAAGAGTAACCTGCTGGTCTTTCTTGACGTCAAATGTCTGACTGCAATACTGGTTGTGCCATGTTTTGACCATGCCTTTGCCGGAGAACGCCTTCATGCCGCTTGTTACATAGATGAGATCCTTGGTGCAAATCCAGCCGGCAGTTCCTTGATGGCATCGTGCTCGTGTCTGAGATTATGCTTTGACATCACTCCCTCGTTCCAGTCGTCCAGCATGAGAAATGCGAAATTCGCATATGCAGTGCGTTCGTACCAGAAGGATTCATTGATGCCAAAGAAAGACTTGAATTTTGCGATCTGCCTGCGGCGGGTCTCCGGGGATCCGGTTTCCCAAAGCTTTCCGTATTGTCCTCCGGCGCAGTCTTGGACTTCGAAAGAGAACTCATGGTTTCCAATGACCGCTGTGTATGGTTTCCCGAGCCGGGTAAGGAAGTCTGCCAGAGCTTCATATTCATGATCTGTTCCGTAGCATGCCACGGTGTCTCCGAGAAGGATGACATGATCAATTGAGTTCATTAGCTTTGAAGCAAGTATAAGTTCCTGTATGTCAGGAGAATTCGGCACATGCAGATCGGGAAGCAGAAGGAGGCGAGCTTCGTCTTTGCCGGCAAGTGAAACCGAAAGCGGACTTGGCAGGGGATGGCTCATTGATTCCCCCTCGACAGACATCGTTCGCGACGCGAAGCCACCCAGTCCGCATCAATGAAATCATCGGGAGTCCAGCCGATATCGCCATCATAAAGAGAAAGCTTGAATGTATCCCCAATCTCCGACAGTTGATGAGAATCACTGCATGGAGATAAATTAACTCCTGCCTTTCTGCAAAGGCGATAGAAGCGGAACTGAAGTTCAGGCTTCCACCACTCTTTTTCTGTAAAGAGACGCGGATTGACATCTAGGGCAATGTCTTTCTCGCGCGCATGTTCGCAGAATTCCAGTATCTGCGCGTCGCTGGTGACCTCAAGTACGCGGTTCATGTCGCCCAAGGCGTTGTGAAGGTTGATAATAGGATGTGGGATGATATCGGCCAGGCCAGAATCAATTGCCGCATGGAGGCCTGCAAGCCAGGCGTCACGTGCATTTTCCGGCGTGAGCGGGGACGGTCTGGAATAGAAATCAATGTGAAAATGATTGGGGGCGAGGATGACAAAATCAAGATCCAGATCTTCGATCTCCTGCCGGGTGATGGTCTCCTTGCCGGGAGCCGGCAGATCCGCCTCGACTCCTAGGAAGACGCGCAGAGATCCCTGATCAAGATGGGCAAGATCCTCTTTCAGCTGGCGGGTTAAACGCAGCCCTTCATCAGAGGAGTAATAATGGACTACAAATCCCAGGGCCGTCAGTCCGAGCTCCTGCGCACGGCACACGACTTTTCGGGGAATCTGCTCTTCCTTTCTAGGACAGCAAGCATCAAGGTATGTGTGCACATGGAAATCGCAGTTGAGCTTATGATTCAATGTTATTATTTCTCTTCGATTGCAAGATCTGACATTTTGATGAGCTTGAACTTGGATGGATTCCTCCAGTTCTCGTCCGTTCCAAAGAGCATCATCTGCGTATCTCGTTCGCTCTCCTCGTCCACGCCATCAGAATCATTGACGCCGATGTCGAATGCAAGAGAATCGCCAAGTTTGCCATGAGCTTTTTCAAGATCATTGACTGGAAATACGACTGAAATCAAATATCCGCCATCAATCAGCTTCGATTCGACTTTTACGTTTTTGACATCCGGGGTGTAATCGCTTGATTCTCCGCTCGTGAACGAAAATATCGGCTTCGCATCCTTCTTGAGGGCAGGACATAGCACCATCTGGAGAACGCCTTTCTGATACGTTCCGTCGCGCTTGTCGGCGCTTCTTATGTCCAG
>DYRX01000437.1 GCA_020718525.1 Victivallis vadensis | reverse complement strand
CTGAAAGATCGCCACAGCGGAGGCGGACCAGCTTTTTGTAAAGAGGGTCCGCCATCTGCGGATTCCTGATCTCAATGTATCTGCCGCCGATGTACAATGCAAGTGCCTTGAGCTGAATATCATGAGCCAAGTCGGACGCCTCGTTCATCATGTCTGCGGCGATGTATCTGTAGTGGAATCTTAATGGAATCTTAGGAGCATTTGCCTGCTCTCTTGCAATCAGGTCAGGAGGCATCTCGGAATGCGGAAGTCTTGGCTCTACATCGTAATTGCCATAGCAGTCGAAGTTGTCAGGCCATCCCCCGGTTCCCTGGAGGCTCATCCCGTACCAGCGCATGATTTTTGCGGCGTTGTAGAGAGCCAGGGCACGCGAGTCCGCATCGAACCTGGAATCCTGTGAAATCGCCTTGAATTTTTCAAGAGAGTCCAAGTGCCGCAATGAATCCTTGGGCAGAAATTTCCGAGCTTCAGAATTGCAGCCATCCCGCATGAGACGCCTTCCAAGAATGTATTTCAAAAAGTTGAAAACATGATCGTTTCCTGTCATATCTTGTGTCATATCTTGGCTGTCATATCTGATCCAGTAGGAATATATTTTTCGCTTTTCTTCCGGAAAAATTTCAGGAGTCTTTTCAAATGCCGAAACATATTTGATCAGCTCGTCGCGAGAGAGAACCGATTCAGCCATGTAGTTCACGTCTGTAAATGAGCCTGCCAGCATGAGATTGTGGAGAGCTTCGATGAATTCCCTCCTATGTATGGAGCAGAGAGCAAGATTCTCTCTCGCACGGGAAAGGATGCCTATTCCCGAAGATGAAAAATCGTATGGATCAAGATGCTCGTATCCAATGGAGAAGCGGATTTCGGCGGGAGCTTCTGGCGATAGCAGCAGGGACGGAGACTTGCGCACCGCGATCCATTTTCTGTAGAGCTTTGACGCAAGATCCCAGTCCTTGTCTTTTCTTGCCAGCTCCGCCAAAACCCAAATTCTGATCAGGGAGTTTTCCGCGCATGAGGAGGCCCACTTTCTGCAGAGAGCTGAGTCATTCATGAAATATGCGGAATAGCAAAGGAGTTCGGGCTTGTCCGGCAAAGTTTTTTCAAATGCCGGAAAAATGCGTTTCAGTGTGGCAATAGGCGGCTCGTAAGTGTATGTGGAGGAATCTAGAAGCTTTGCCAGCAGTATCTGGGCGCAGACGGGATCGCCAGCGAGGGCGGACATGTCTTTTTCTCCGAAGATTACGCCGTCAAGGATGTAGTTGAAGTCTCTTACAATGAATCTGATGATATCCACGCTTTGCCTGTCTGGAATGCAGAGGTAGAATCTGATGGCTCTCAAGCCGAACTTTAACTTCTTGCAGAGGTCTTTTTCGCACATGTAGTCTCTTTTAAAGGAGTTGTATGCGAGTCCTGCCGAGTCGTGGAATCCGTCGGAGACAAGTTTTCTGAGCTCATCATATTTCAGATGGGCGGATTCGGAGCGGCCCAGAAAGGAGTCCAAGTTTCCAAGCATGTAAAGAACCCAGGAGCTTCTGCGGATTCTCTTCTCTTTTGGAAGGAGGAGCAGTTCGTTCCAAGCCTTTGGAATTGAGGCGGATCCGCTGTTTTCCCTCAAATCCGCGCATCCGTCCAGATAAAGCATGAACTCCTCTGCCGCTTCCCGCATCTCCTCTGGCAGTTCGAATGAGGACTTGACTCCCTGCCGTGCGAGCTCCGCATGATAGGAATACTCGGAAACAAGAAACGCCTTGTCTTCGTCCGAGAAAGGTTCGTCCTTGAAATTGAAGGAATATACGAAATCTTCAAACTCGAAGACATCCATTTCCTCCGAAGGGAGCGGAGAAAATGCGAAATTCGCAGATTCGTCCGGATAGAGGTTGAAGGCAATTCTGGCCAGCTCCCTTGGCAGGCAAATGGAAACGCTCCGGTCCTGATTGTCGGCTATGACCTCAATCGACCAGGCGGCTGAACTGCTGAACGGCAAGAGCAGAAACGCAAGGACAGCGATGCAAGAGGCAAAGGGGCGAAAATAATCAAATTCGACGAGGCGATTCAAGTGGTTTGAAAATTTCCGAGCGGATCCCGGCATCGTCATATTTTGCTGAGAGCCCTGGCGTTGAGGGCGGCACCCAGGGGGACAGCGTCGTCTCCCAGAAGAGAGAGTCTCAGCTCGAGATCCTTTCTGGCGAGCGCGAAAATATTTTTCTCGAAAGCCTCCTCGATTGGACGCATGACCGATGAGCCCAGGGATTCTACAACTCCGCCTC
>DYRX01000123.1 GCA_020718525.1 Victivallis vadensis | reverse complement strand
ATAATTTCATTATTCTGAGAGACCGCCGATACCGAGGTATCGAAGGCTCTCGAAGGGGGCGGAGCAAAACCAAAAGAACGCAATCCGTCAAAGCGGACGGGCATCTTTGAACCGTATTTTTCCGTTCCTTCCTCGGACGACATTCATGTCGCCCCTTAGGCGGAACAAAAAAATCCAATCCCAAATCTTGCCCGTCAACATGTAAATTTTCACGCTAAATGAGTATATCTGTCTCGACATGCTCCTCCCTCATGTCAGAAATATCAGCTCAAAATCCTTGGTGGCAAATCTCAAAGTTATTTCGCAGGAGCCCCTAAAGTCTTATGATGACCGCCTGGAATCTTGCGAATGGAGAATAGTCAAATATTGTTATTCAGTGACGTGGCAATGTAGATACGGCGATATTCGGCCGATTGTCATTACGCCATGGATTCAGATGTCCGACTCCTGGTTCAGCCAGGAATCCAGTGATGCAATTTTTATTCCCAGCTTCTCGGCTTTTTTTGACTTTGAGCTTGCCGAGTCTGATTCTGCGCTTACCAGAAGAGATAGATCCTTGGACACGGAGTCAACTGGATCGAACCCGCGGGCTTTGGCGATTCCCTCGTAATATGAGCGTTTTTCCGGCATCTTGCCTGTGAAGCATATTTTTGGGCGCATCTCCGAGCTCTTGGGATTGTCGTGCTGAATTCTGCTTTCTTTAACGTTGAGGATTGCGATCAGTTCGTCTATTTCGTCGGAGCGACTGCGAAGTTCGCAGAAAATGGCTTTTGCGCGTTCCGGTCCGATGCACCGTATTTCAGAGAGTTCATCCTGGCTGAGTCTTCTCAATTCATCGAGCGAGCGTTCGGACAAGAGCAGTTTGGCGATGTTTATTCCGATGCCTTGAATGTTGAGCGACGAGAGGACTGCGTAGTCCGGGGCGTTCTTTGCGGCGGCGATTTCGTTGAGGAGATTTGCCGCAGATTTATCTTTATATCCTTCGAGGGAAAGGACTTGCTCAAGCGTCAGGGTAAAGATGTCTTTGAGCGATTTAACGCCAAGCTTGAGCATCATTTTCCGGATGTTTGGCTCTCCCAGCCTTTCTATTCCGATGTTTTTCACTGAGGACAGCAGACGTTGGAGTTTTGTTTCGAAGCAGTCCGGATTGATACAGCGCAGTTCGGGGCCGTCAACATGAAGTGGGGATGCGCAGGAAGGACAGATGTCGATCAGGCATGGTTTTCTTTCGTCTCCTTTTTCTGATTCGATGATGTAGGGGATTACATCGCCAGCTCTTTCGACTGTCACGATGTCGCCGATGTGGAGATCTTTTTCCACGACGTTCTGATAATTGTGCAGTGTCGCGTGTCTTATGCATATGCCGCCGATTTCGACCGGCTCGATTTCTGCTATTGGCGTGAGGCAGTTTTTACCGAAGCTCCATTCCACGGACAGGATTTTTGATTTTTTCCTGATTCCGCTGAACTTGAACGCGATTTCGCCTCTCGGGTGATGGGCGGTGAATCCGAGAGACTCGGAATATGCCTTGTCAGCGAGCTTTATCACCAGTCCGTCCATCGGATAGGGGAGATTTTCAATCTCTGAAAGAATGTCGAGCCATTTTGATTTGAGTTCGGAAAGTTTTACATTGTAGCTGAAAAGTTCATAGGATACGAGTGTAATTTTTGCACCCTGGGAAAGTATGTCGGAGATTTCTTTGAGCCCCATGATTCCGGCGACGGCGTTCCGCGAGTTCTTGTAGGGTTTCCCGTCTTTTTTAATGATCCCCGGATAAATATTTGCAAAATCGTCTTTTCGGATGACAATTTCGCCACGCGCGTCGCGGTCGAGTTTTCCGCGATGTCCGGGGCTTTCCAGTTCTATGAGTGGGATTTTGTCTGAGATATTTTCTCCAAATTCTCCATCGCCTCTTGTAGCGAGAACGCCTCCTATGAAGCTGGCAGAAATGCCGTCGTATTTTGGCTGGATGAGAAATGTTTCATTCTCATTTCTGGCGCATTTATTTGCCCAGTTGAGGACTTCATCCAGGGAATATGCCTTGTCCAGCGATAGCATTGGCGAGGCGTGCCTAACTTTTCCGGAGCTTGCGACGGCAGGGGAGGGGAGTCTTGTCAGCAGAGCGGAATTTGGATTTATTTCTTGGAGCCTCCGCATCAGCGCATCGTATTCTTCGTCGGATATTTCCGGCTCGTTTTTTTCCCAGTAGAGCCTGTTGTGCTTTTCGATGCTTGCGACGATTTCATCTTCGCTCATGAATATGGGCGAATTGGCGAAAAGGCTGTCTTCCATTGTCCTCACTCCGTTTATTTACGCTCCGCTAGACTGAAAATATGGGCGATTTGTTGCAGACTGGCGCAAGCGTTTCCGAGATCGCCTTGGCGCCGCAGACTGCGGAGCGCTATCTGACTTGACATATACTCGTTTAGCGTGAAAATTGACATTTTGGTTGCGGAGATTTCGGGAATTGCTTCGGATTCTACGAGACCGCCGATACCCAAGTATCGAAGGCTCTCGGAGGAGCTGGAGCAAAACCGGAAGACCGCAATCCAAAGGACGGGCATCTTTGGGCTGTATTTCTCTGTTCCTTCCTTGGACGACATTCATGTCGCCTCTCGGTCGGAACAAAAATATCCAATCCCAAATCTTGCCCGCCAAAATGACAATTATCAGCCTAAAAGAGTATAGTCTGCAACACAGCAAAGTAAATGAAAATTTACAAATATCAATCATGCGGAGGCTGAAATTAGTTTGGTGAGCTGGAAAAAACTGATTTTCGTTGAGACTGAGATCTGAGGGTTTGCGAGGAAGCTTTTCAGGATTATAAAGGAAAAAGAGGCTTGACAAAATGGCGAATAGGGACGAAGTTCAAGGCTTGCTTGACAATCGCTTAATTATGGGATATTTGCCGTGGAAATCATTTTTTTCCTAAAAGCCGCCCTGATGGGCATAGTCGAGGGGCTGACCGAGTTTTTGCCGGTCAGCAGTACCGGCCATCTTATCATTGTCAATCATTTTTTAGAGTTCAAAGAGCCTTTTGCCTCCCTTTTTGAGATTGTGATACAGATGGGTGCTATTCTATCGGTCTTGATATATTTCCGCAGGCGCTTCAATCCGCTTGAAATGGACGAAGTCGGCAGAATGGAGCTTTTCGCGATCATTGTCAAGACTTGCGTCGCAGTTTTTCCTGCGCTGGCGCTGGGCGCGCTATTCGGAGGGAAAATCAAGGATTTGCTTTTCAATCCTGTGACGGTGGCGCTGGCTTTGCTGATCGGAGGAATATTGCTGGTACTGATAGAAAAGCTGAAAAGTCCAGGCAAGGCGGTGTTCAATGAGCTGTCATCCATTGATTTGCGCACGGCATTTCTGATAGGCGTATTCCAGTGCCTGGCCCTGGTTCCCGGCACTTCGAGATCTGCGGCAACGATCATTGGTGCAATGATTCTAGGATGTTCGAGAAAATCCGCCGCCGAATTTTCGTTCTATCTTGCAGTTCCAACTCTTTCAGCCGCATCAGTGTATTCGATCTACAAGCATCATGAGGCTGTCACGGCATCCGAATGGGGCGCGCTTGGAGTCGGATTCGCCGTCTCTTTCATTGTCGCTCTCGCCTCAATCGCCTTCCTCATGAAATACATCCAGAAGCACGACTTTGTCATTTTTGGCTACTACCGCATTGCGCTTGCAGTTCTGGTACTGATTTTCTGCTCCGGAAAATGATAGGAAGCTCAGATCTCCTAATGGGCTATTGCGCAAGACTTCCTAAGCTCCCAATGACATGATGCAAAAGTCTTTATTGAAATTCAATATTCATTTTTTACGCGGCGTCTTGAAATAGAGAAGATGCAGTGTAGTTTACATGGACGCTTCGATGGCGGCGCGTGTCGGTTTTTCCGTTCACTGGTCTCTTTGAAACTGCACCATGGGCTTTGTCAGTTTTTTCCAGTGGCAGTTTTTTTTGCGCCAAAGTCGTTCTCCTCTGCATAAAAATCAAGACGGAGCATGGAATGTTTCTTGTTCTTATGCGCTCTGGCGAATGCCAGGCACTCGACATAGGTGGCAGAGATTCGGACAGAGCCCTGACCGACAAAGGTGTCAGGGAGGCTGTTTCGTCTGCCATTTTTTTGTCTTCGCTCGGAGTGGAGCCGCGCGCAATCCTTGCCAGTCCCTTCAAAAGAACCCGTCAGACAGCGGACATCCTGTCGGAGCACCTTCCAGAAAATCCGCAGGTCATTGTCGCTCCTTACATCATGCCTGGCGCTGGTCCGGAGGAGATAATAAGATCTGTCAAAGCAAGGACGAACTGTTCCGAAAAAGACTGCGTCATTGCGGTCTGCCATGAGCCGGACATCAGCAAGACCACCATGGAAATCGCGCATTTTCCTCAGAACGCCTTCATTCCAATGGAGCCCGGCTCGCTTGTCGGCGTCAATCTCTCCTGTTCAGATGGAAGGATACACGGACATCTTGTTTTCTTTTTCTCTCCGAGGTCAATGAATATCAATCAAGCTCAATGAAAGGCCGAATATCATGAAAAGAAAGCTCAGAATGGGGATGGTAGGTGGCGGACCGGGCGCATTCATTGGAGAAGTTCACCGCAAAGCCGCCAGGCTTGACGGCAGAATCGAGATTGTCGCCGGCGCCTTCGACATTGATCCTGTGAAAAGCAGGCAGACAGGAAACGAGCTTTGTCTTTCTCCATCAAGAGTTTACGGTAACTATAAGGATATGATCAATGGCGAGCTCGCGCTGGGCTCCGAAAAAATTGACTTCGTTTCGGTCACCACGCCAAACAACTGGCATTTCCCCATCGCGAAAGATTTTCTTGAGGCCGGCTTCAACGTCATGTGCGAGAAGCCGATGACAATGACTCTTGACGAGGCGCTTGAACTCAGGAAAATAGTGGAGAAAAGCGGGAAAGTCTTTGGTCTGATGCACAATTACACTGGCTATCCGATGGTGAAGCTGGCAAGAGATCTGGCTAGAAGCGGGGATCTTGGCGAAATCTACAAGATTGTGGCGCAGTATCCGCAGGGATGGCTCGTGAAGCCTATAGAGCGCGAAGGTCAACAGCAGGCCGCCTGGCGCACTGATCCTAAGCAGAGCGGAGCCGCAGGATGCATCGGAGACATTGGAACGCACGCTGAAAATCTTGCCGAATACATCACCGGACTGAAGATCTCCGAAATCTGCGCCGACTTGAGCACCTTCATCAAGGGCAGAGCCCTGGACGACGACGGCAACTGTCTCCTCAGATTCGAGAACGGCGCAAAGGGAGTTCTCCATGCCAGCCAGATTTCCATTGGCGAAGAAAACAATCTGGCAATCTGGGTTTACGGTTCAAAGATGAGCATCGAATGGCATCAGGAGGAGCCAAATCATCTTCTGGTGAAGCCTTTCGGCTTGCCTGCACAGATATGGAAGCGGGGCAATGACTATGTCTCCAAGAAAAGCCCGGCCGCCGCAAGGTGCACCAGAATCCCATGCGGACATCCAGAAGCCTTTCTGGAGGCTTTCGCAAACAACTACATGAATTTTGCAGACACGATCTCGAAGCTCATGGACGGTGCATCCCCGAGCGAAATCGAAAACGACTTCCCGAAGGTCTCCGACGGCGTCCGCGGAATGGCGTTCATAGAGACCGTCGTGAAAAGCTCGAAAAGCTCGGAGAAATGGGTGAAGTTTCCAGCGCTTTGAAGAAGATGCATGGCAGGACATCCCCGCCGCAATTTTCCCGCATATCTTTACAGAAGAGTCTACGCCCATGAGCGCCAAAGAGATAGTGATAATAGGCGGAGGAGAGCATGCCAGAGTCGTTCTCTCTACACTGCGCATGCTTCCGGACAAATGGACCCCGCTCGGCTTTCTGGATCCGCTCCCAGGCGAAAAAATGAAGGAGACTGCTCTTCCCTGTCTCGGCTGTGACACGAAAATTCCAGAACTGCTCGCCGGCACAGATGCCAGCTTCATCCTTGCGCTTGGGACTTCAAAAATAAAAGTCAGAAGAAAGATTGTCTCTGATTCAGGCATACCGGATAGCCGCTGGGCGACGATTATTCATCCTTCCGCTCTGATCTCTGAAAAGGCCCAAGTCGCGCACGGCTCGGTCGTTCTCGCAAGGTCGGTTCTCCAAAATGATGCCAGAATAGGAAGGCACTGCATTGTAAACACTGGAGCCATTCTCGAGCATGATGTTAAAATCGCGGATTTCACCCACGTAGCTCCGGGTGTGATAGCCGGAGGAGGCGTTGAAATTGGAAGCAACTGCTTCATTGGCCTGGGATCCAGAATCAGAGACCATATCTGCATAGGCGACGATGTGACAGTCGGGACCGGCTCTGTTGTCGTCACCGATATTCCATCCGGCGAAACCGTCGTCGGAGTCCCAGCAAGGAGAATTTCCTACGACAGGAGCAGTCTCGACATAGGAGAGCTCTGCGTCTCGCCTTCCACTACAATCTACGAGGCGCTCTCGACAATAGGCAAATACGGCACCATGCTGGCGCTTGTAACAGACGAAAGGCGCGTCCTCCTTGGCGTGCTCAGCGACGGAGATGTCAGACGAGCGCTCATAAAAAGGAACGACCTCAATTGTCCGGTCGAAAAAATCATGACGCGCAATTTCAGCTTCGTGAGACCCGATGTCAGCAGAGCCGCGGCATTGGATAAGATGAAGTCCATGGTGATACGCCAGCTACCTGTGCTCGATGAAGAAGGAAGAGTCGTCGGACTGCACATGCTTTCTGAACTGCTTGGAAGCGTGAGTTTGCCAAACATCGCAGTGATCATGGCTGGCGGAAAGGGCGAACGCCTCAGGCCGATCACGGAAAATCTGCCGAAGCCAATGGTCAAGGTTGCGGGGAGACCTATCCTCGAACATATAATCCATCACTTGGTCAGCAGTAACATCCGGGATATCTTCATCGCTGTCAACTATCTCGGCGAAATGATAGAGGACTGCTTCAAGGACGGATCGGCATACGGGTGCAGAATACGGTATTTGAAAGAGGAATCCCCCCTCGGCACTGCCGGCGCCCTATCCCTTCTCCCCGAACTCCCGGCAAATCCAGTCATCCTAATGAATGGCGATCTGGTCACGCAGGTTGACATCGAGCGCATGCTCCACCACCACCAGCAGGGAGCCTACAAAATCACCGTCGGCGTCAATGACTACAGGGTCAGAATCCCATATGGCGTTCTGGAGATGGACAAGGACCAGGACCGCATTTGCGAAATTCGCGAAAAGCCTGAACAGCGCTATCTGGTCAACGCAGGAATCTACGCGATAGAGCCTTCCGTTTTGGAGCGGATCGGGAAAAACCGTTGCACACTCATGACAGAAATTATTTCAGACTGCATTTCAAGAGGAGAACGCCTCGGGATTCATTTGGTCGAAGGAGACTGGCTCGACATAGGACAGCACAGCCAGCTCGCACAGGCAAGAGGAATCGCCTGAAGCCGACTGACTACCGAATCCGGCACAGAAAAGATTTGAAAAACTCTCTGACATTCAAGACGGCGGATCAAGTAGGCGAATTCGAACAGATAGAGTCGCTGAACTACTTGACTTTTGTCTCAGAAATTCCACAGCACCCGCAGAACAGGGAAGAACGTCTCAGAGACAAGTTCCATTCCGAAAACACGTATTTTATCTGCCTGGATGGAGGTTCCTTGACCGGGATGCTGGCAGTCCGTTCGGAAAGACCATTCTCGCTCGACGGAAAACTCGCGAATCTCGACGAGCTCCTTCCTCCCCATAAATCAGCATGCGAAGTGCGTCTGCTCGCCGTGAAGCCCAAATACCGCAATGGGAACGTTTTCTGCGGTCTTGCAAAAATGACGCATTTTTATTTTTTGGAAAAGAGCCACGATCTAGCTCTGATTTCAGGAACACTGAGGCAGGCAAAGCTATATGCGCATCTTGGTTTCACTCCGTTCGGTCCCCAGATTGGCACGCCTGCCGCTCCATACCAGGCAATGTTCATGGGCATAGATGAGAGTCCGCAGCTTGGAAAGATATTGGCCGTGCTCATGCGCGCTTTGATAAATGAACCTTTTTCTGAAAATGGGAGGGCGGAGGCTTGAAGCGCAAAGACATTCTTTTTATTTTGATCTCCATTCTCTTCAATTCTATTTCCACCACGCAAGTCTTGGCAAGCTCATCTGCCTTACCTGCCGAAGATCTTCCTGAATCCGCAGACAAGTCAGAAAAAATCGAACTCATTTCGAAGGATGGAGAAAAGAAGGTCCATATCGGGTATTTCCTGTCGAACGATGGAAAAGAGCTTGAACTGTTCATTTCTTTTTCTGCCAGCGAGCCATGTCTGAGCCATCGCCTCTGGCATTGGGACTCGGCAAACCAAATTTATGTGACAGGCGAGGAAGAAGAAATGGAGCTGTTCATAATTTTAAGCGACGCGCGGCCGGGGACAGATGCTGGCGATCTATGGATCTGGCGCTCAGCGCGCAACAGCTCGTCGGGATATGCAGACGACTTTTTTTGCCCTGCCATGCCCAATATGGCTAATCCTGACCTCGGTTCCATTTTGAAAAAGGGATTTTCCCATTCATTTCCCGACTCCGGCGCCCTGCCGTGGTTCAGCAGATTCTTCGGTGATTTTGTCGGAGACGGAATTCCGAGATTCTATCAGCGTTCGGCGCAGGGCAGTGCTGGCGACGTAAAATCGTCCTCCAAATGGAAAAATCAAAGGTGGACAATACGTCTGTCAAGAAGCTTGGACACGGGAAATGCTGACGACATACCTTTTGCCGCAGATTCTAAAATCCGTATGGCATTTCTTCTCAAAAGTGGAGGGGTCGAATATTTTTCCGAATCAATAGTAGAAGTTCCAGGATCGGATGAAAAAAGTCAGCCTGAAGAATCGCAATGATCAATCTTAGAACTTTCAGAAAACTCAGCTTTTCCTCTTTCATCGCTCTTTCTGTCGCATTCTGCCTGCTCGTCTATCTAATGGCCAACGGAGAGCTTCTCAGAATGGAAAAGATGGCGCAAAAGGAGAGCGGATACATCAAAAGCCTTCTCGCCTGCTCTTCGGCGCTTGGAGAAGTCGAATCTGCAAATTTTCATCTTCTCGCCAATATTGCATCGCCGGAGGTCTCCCAGGGAGAGATAGCAAAGCTCAAAAACAGAAGCTATGTCTTCAGGAGAGAGCTTAACACCCTCTCTAAAAAGCAGTATGGAAGCAAAAGCAATCCGGAGATTTTTGCCGTGATTGTGAAAAATGCGAATCTCGCAGATTCTGCCGCGAGAGCGTCAGCAGAAGACAATGCCGATTCTGGCGGAGCCAGGGAGACCCTCCTGAGAGAGGATATTTCAGCTGTATCCGACTCAGTAGCTGAACTGAAAAAGCACCTTGAAATCCTTCTTGAATCGGAGCTCGCCCAACTGGACAGATGGCGCTCGACCAGTTTCTTTTTCCATAAAAGGCTCCAGCTCATGCTGATCGTCTTTTTCGTGATCTCCTGCGCCCTCAGCGTTTCTGCATCATTTCTTTTCAGCGTACTTCTGAAAAAATCACTGAAGGGGATGCGAGACGGCACAGCTCAAATCAGCTCCGGAAATCTGAAGTTCAGATTTAAAAATATAGAAAAAGACGAAACTGGCGCGCTGATGTATGATTTCAACATGATGGCAAGGCGCCTCGAGAGGCAGACTGAATCGCTCCAGAAGGCAAAGTCTGAAATTGAGGAAAAAGCCGAGCTTCTTGCGGAGGCGAACAGGCACAAGGACAGCTTTCTCGCAAATATGAGCCACGAGCTTAGAACTCCACTGAATTCAATCATAGGATTCGCGGAGCTTATCGAAAAGAGAGCCTCGAACGATGAAAAATTGTCATCCCATTCCAGAAGGATCCTCGTCGCCGCCGAACATCTTCTGGAGCTGATCAGCAGTCTGCTCGACATCGCAAAGGCCGACGCAGGCGCCCTGCGCCCGAGCATGAGCACATTTGATCTCTCTGAAACTTTGTCGTCTCTTGTCTCAATGATGGCGCCTCTTGCGCAAAGAAAAAACATAGAGCTCCGCAAAAGTCTGCCAGAGGGAATCATAATCTGCTCTGATGAGAGATTTGTAAAGCAAATTGCGATCAACCTACTCAACAACGCGATAAAATTCACGCATGAAGGACATGTTTCACTGACAGCCGAGCGGACATCAGACAATGCGGTCGCATTTCACGTGCAAGACAGCGGAATTGGAATATCTTCCGCCGACGCAAAGAAGATCTTCAAAGGCTTCTGCAAGCTCGAGACCGGCTTCACTTCCAATTATGAGGGGGCTGGGCTTGGCCTGACATTATCGCAAAAACTTGCGGAACTGCTTGGCGCAGAAATAACCCTTTCCAGCGAGCCGGGAAAAGGAAGCGTATTCACTGTGAAATTCAAAGAGAATCGCTCCGAGGCATGACTGCGCGTTCCTCCCATACAATTTAGATTCAAAAAGCAACTCCGATTTTTTCATGAAAAATGACCATTCACAGGAAAGGCAGTCAGTGACAGCAAATATTTTCTATGACTTAAAAGGCGTCCGTCTAGACGGAGTTGAAATTTCCATGGACGAATTTCGCGGCAAGGTTCTCCTGATTGTCAATACAGCCAGTCGTTGCTCCTTCACCCCGCAATATAGGGAACTGGAAAAATTGTACATCGAATTCAATCCAGGGGGATTTGAAATATTAGGATTTCCCTGCAATCAATTTGGCGGGCAGGAGCCCGGGACATCTGAGGAAATTAGAAGTTTCTGCTCGATTGACTATGATGTCACATTTCCAATCTTTTCCAAGATTGATGTCAACGGCTCGAATGCCCATCCTATTTTCAGCTACCTGAAACATCAGGCAAAGGGAATTTTTGGGACAGAGTCAGTCAAGTGGAACTTTACAAAATTTCTTCTGGATCGCAACGGAGCTGTGATAGGCAGATACAGCCCGGCAAGTCCGCCAGAATCATTAAGAAATGAAATCATGCATTTGCTTCGCGCACGCTAGTGTCATGTTTCCTAAATAACGATACTATGTCTCTTTAATAATTCAGATTAG
>DYRX01000122.1:6133-11068 GCA_020718525.1 Victivallis vadensis | reverse complement strand
GGGAATTCAACTGGGGATTCCATGTACACATCGAAAACTGGCGCAAATTCGTGTTTTCTGGCGGAATCCAGCACCTTACCAGCATGGAAAACGGCAAAAGGATGCATCAGCTCATAACACCGAAGGGGACATTGACCCGCAGAGACCTGCTCGCCGGAGACGGTTCCTGGTGCCGCAGTGAGTTCTACATCAAGGAAATAAAAGACCTCGAAATCATGCGCTATGTCGTGGAAAACACTCATTTTGAACCGTGCTTTGAAAATGTCGAGCGAATCATGCAGGCGATGGGCGAATGGGGACAGGGAGACATCGTCATATCCCGTTCGCCGTTTGGAAAACTTGTCCACGAATACATGGGCTTCGAACAGCTCACCTATGCCATGGCCGACGCCCCGGACGAAATACTTGAATTCGTGGCAATGCAGGAGAAAAAGGATCTCGAACTGATCGAGCTGGCGGCGAAGACACCGGAACGGCTCATCATCATTTCAGACCATGCCGACGAGAATCTCATCTCGCCTCCGCAATGGCGCGAATACTGTTGCCCATTTTATCGCAAGGCCAACGATATCCTGCACCGGAGCGGCAAGCTGGTCTCCACTCACCTAGACGGCAATTTCAAGGGCTATTTCCCAGACCTGAACGAGTCCGGATTCGACCTTCTTGACGGATGCACACCGGCGCCAATGTTCAACTACGAGGTAGAGGAACTCGCCGACGCACTCCCCGAAAACATGTACGCATTCTGCGGGGTTCCATCAACGCTTTTCTGCCAGAAACTTCCGACCGACACTATCCTGCGCTTCGGCGACCGAATCGTATCCTTGCTCAAAGGGAAGGCCATACTGAATGTCGGAGACATTCTTCCCCCGGACGGAGACATAGAACAAGTCATAGCGCTTGGAAAACATCTTGAATCGCAATAAATCTTAGTGATGAAATTGCAAAAAAATAAAGGAGAAACAATGAACAGGATTTTCGGAGCAGCTGCCTTTGCTGCAGCTTTATTTTCTGCGGATTTCGCAGTTGCAGAGGGGTCTGTAAAAATGACGGACAGCTATACAGCCTCGATTGGACTCGGAGAAAAAGCGACCCCGCTTGTCCTTGTCAAGATCAACGCCGGAAAATTCCTGATGGGTGCGCCGGAAAATGAGCCTGCCCCGCCGGCAGACTACAAAGGGAATGCATACAAGGCTCATGCCAACGAAAAACCTCAGCACGAAGTGACAATTACAAAGGATTTCCATCTCGGAAAATATGAGGTCACGCAGGCGCAATGGCAACTCTTCAGACCCAATCCCTCGAAACAGCATGTCGGTGACAACAAGCCAGTTATTTTCGTGTCACGGCGGGACGCCCTCGATTATATTGCCTGGCTGAATACAAACGACAAGTCCAAGCCTGCGGGCTTCGACTACCGCCTTCCTACCGAAGCGGAGTGGGAATACGCATGCCGTGCAGGCAGTTCGACAAAGTACTTTTCGGGAGACAGTCCGGCTTCTCTGGAAGATTACGCCTGGCACGAATGCAATGCGAAAGGCGAAAACCACGACGTCGGCACAAAGAAATCGAACCCGTGGGGTCTCCACGACATGTGCGGCAACGTGTGGGAAATGTGCTCAGACCTCTACGGCATCTACAATTCCGAGCCGGCAAGCGATCCGAAGGAGGGCGCTGTCAAGCTGAATGAATTCCCAACTTACGTGATCAGAGGATCCTGCCTGGGAGGTCGGGAGACAATGACATCATACATGCGGCACCATGTTGACGAGATCCATAGCGGAAACAATATGGGTTTCCGAGTCGTGCTCGCCCCATCAGAAACAGGAAAGGCAAATTAACACCCGATGGGAGCTCTGATGACAAGAAAATCCAAAGACTCTGAAAAAGGATTGACGATGTCTCCCATCTTTTCCGACAACATGATCCTCCAGCGTGGGACAAGCCTCACAGTGTGGGGACTAGCCGTGCCAGGCGACAAGATATGCGTCAGCTTCGCGGGACAGGTCAAGACGGCTTCAGCCGGAAAAGATTCGAAATGGAAGCTTGCGCTCGATCCTTTGGAAGTCTCAGCCGTTCCGGGCACAATGTCAGTGCATTCGGCAATACAGGATCAGACAATGATTTTCAGGAATGTACTGGTCGGCGATGTCTGGCTCTGCTCGGGACAGTCAAACATGCAGTTGAGCGTTGCCGAATCCATGGATTCGAAAACTGAGATCACCACAGCAAATCATCCTAAGATCAGGCTCTTCACGGTCCCTAGAAACGCGCAAATTAGACCAAAAGAGTTTTCTGATGGGGCATGGTCTGTCTGTTCTCCTTCCAGCATAGGAGATTTTTCCGCAGTCGGATATTTCTTCGGAAGCGAGATCCACAGGATGACGGGCGTCCCGATCGGTCTAATCAACTGCTCCTGGAATGGGACATGTGCCGAGGCATGGACAAGTGGAAAATCGCTTATGGCCGATCCGGTTTTTAACAGGAAATTTGCAGAATATGAAAGAGAAATCGAGGATCCTGCCAAAGCAGTCCAGGAATATGCCGCAAGGCTGGATGAATGGAAAGCCAGATATGACATAAGAGATGAAAGCAACGATGGTTTGGCAAAGAGCTGGCACAGACCGGCGACAGACGATTCGAAATGGAAAAAGATGGAACTTCCTAAAAGCTGGCAGGATTCCGGACACAAGTTCAGCGGCGTCCTCTGGTTCAGGCGCGAACTGATGATTCCTGCGGACTGGCAAGGGCAGGATCTCGAGCTAAGCCTCGGAGCTATAGACAAGTCCGACATCACGTACTTCAACGGCACCCGGGTTGGGAGCATGACAATGGAGGAAAGCCCGGACGCATGGCGCACTCCACGCGTCTATACTGTTCCCGGAAAAACTGTAAAGCGCGGCCGCAACCTCATTGCAGTGCGCGTATTCAGCAACATCTACGAAGGCGGATTCATCGGCTCCCCTGACGAGATGAAGCTCCGCCCCGTCTCAAAGGCAATAGTGTCTGAGCCCATTTCTCTGAATGGAAATTGGAAATTTGCAGTCGAAAAGAAATTCGGACTTGTTCCGCCCCCGCCCCAGCAGATCTGGGGAGAGGGAAATCCTAATTCGCCTCACATCCTTTTCGACAACATGATAAGCCCCCTTCTCAATTATGGAATCCGCGGCGCAATCTGGTATCAGGGAGAGGCAAATGCCGGACAAGCTGAGGAGTACAGAAAACTTTTCCCGATGATGATACAATGCTGGCGAAAGGCATGGAAACTCGGAGATTTTCCGTTCTATTTCGTCCAGCTCGCCAACTTTCAATCGCCAAAAAAATACCATATTGAACATGCTTGGGCTGAACTGAGAAACGCACAGGCAATGACTCTTTCCCTGCCACAGACAGGAATGGCTGTCGCAATTGATGTCGGCGATCCTGAAGACGTCCATCCGAAAAACAAGAAGATTGTCGGACATCGCCTTTCACTCCATGCACTTGCCAATGACTACGGATTCAAGAATCTCATTTTCTCCGGACCAATCTACGACAATATGGAAATAAGCGCCGGAAAAATAAGAGTTTACTTCAGACATACTGCCGCGGGTCTTGTCGCACATGGAAAGGAAATCCACGGATTCTCGCTTGCAGGCAAGGACGGAAAATTCGTGCAGGCTCTTGCGGAGATAGAAACTGATGGGCGGAGCGTCGTGGTCTCTAGCCCGCAAGTCAAGAACCCCGTAGCAGTCAGATATGGATGGGCTAATAGCCCGGATTGCAATCTATACAACTCTTCCAATCTGCCTGCCTCCCCCTTCAGAGCCATGAAAAAGATTAAAGACGCAGACGTGTCAATAAAACAAAAGAATGGGAAGAAATCATGCATCTCTCAACGCAACAGGTGAAAAAGTATCAGGAAACGCTCTCAAGGGCAAGATCCTGGGTCATGGCAAACTATACGAGGCTCGAAACGGAAAGCGATCTGCAAAGCCATTACAAGGCCCCCTATTTCTGGGCGTCAATGGGCGACATGGAGATGGCGGGCAGGCACATAAGGATCATACAGGACAGGTTCCTGAGAGATGACGGCGATTTCCGCATGGGCGAAAATGAGAAGGGATTCGTCCAGTTCCAGTGCACCCTCCACAACCAGTACATCTATCCGAACGGATGGATTATCTCGGGTCTACGCAAACTTGGCGCCTACGATCTTGCCAGGAAAGGTATGTCATTCATCCTTCCTTTCCAGGATCCAAAATCCGGCGGCTTCTATCGCGGCTTCGATCCGGTCAGGAAACTTATGTTTCGCGACCTGATGGACAGCTCCAGTACCTCGTCGGCAGGCATGGCATGCCTCGCGTGCGGCATGATGCCAGAAGCCGAGCGCGCCGGAGACTTCATACTCAGGCTCCTTGAGCTCCAGCCTCAGCCCGACCGTTATTTCTTCTCGTGCATGACGCCGGATGGGCGCGTCCACACAGATGTTTTCAGAAGCGAAAACCAATGGGATCCGGAAAGCCGCAAGCAAAAATGCCTCAGCACCGAAAGCGACGCGGGCAACGAGCTTACTTGGCTTATCGGCAAACCCAACAAATTCCTGTCGCGACTCTATACCGCCACTGGCAATACAAAGTACCTTGATGGCGCCCGCCAGTGCTTCAAATTCTTCCACAGGCTCGAAAAGAATGCCTGGACAAATTTCGCCAGTTGCAAGACTATGTGGGCTGGCGCGGAGCTTTACCGCACGACAGGTGAAAAGGAGTTCGCTGATGTCGCCATCAGAATTCTAGACCACTATTGCGCCGCACAGACAAAATCAGGCACATGGGTGCATACTCTGTGGTACAAAAGCGAGGAGGAACAGACTTTTTCCTGGTCTGCCGACATCACATTGGAATACGGCGCAGAGATCTCCGATGTCCTCTTTGATCTATGCATGTGCGATAAGCA
>DYRX01000122.1:0-6033 GCA_020718525.1 Victivallis vadensis | reverse complement strand
GAGCCGGTTAACTTAATTCGAGGTTGAAAATGAAAGAAATGGTTCTCAAGCCGCTGACTGCCGCAGGCATCTGGAAAATCGGGAACGGAGACATCGAAATAACAGTCGAAAAAGAGACAGGCTGGATCAGGGGATGCCTATTCAAACGGCAGAACATTGATCTTTTCAAGCAACTGCGAAAGGATATCCCAGGATACGCCGGGTGTCTTAGAATATATGACGAATTCGACGAAAAATGCTATGACGAGCTCGATGGCAATTTCAGAGTCTTCAACGCCAGAAAAAATAAGGACAACATCTGTTTCGAGAAAGCTTTCAAGGGTGCGCCATGGATCCTGAAGGTGGAGATGTCCTTCAAAGGAAATGTCTTCAACTGGAAAGTCGAGGCTAGAAAGAACGACGCAAAAGTTCCGGACCGCTCCATGAGGGTTCATTTCATCTGGCCGCTCATTGCCGGATGGAAATTCTGGGCTCCAGCAAGCGACGGTGAATTCACATTCGACGGCATGAGCTCCTTCGAATACATGTATCTCCAGTCTCCCATGTGCTCGAACAGAGAGATCATTCTGCCGATGATCTCGCACTACGAGAAAGACCTCGATGTCGGATTTTCAGTCTTCGAGTCTTCGAAGGACTGGACGCCAAGGTTCCTGCAAGCAAATTCCAGTTTGCAAACGGTGAAAAATGCTTCAACTGGGGCTCGATGAAAAAAAGTCTCAAGACCGTACCTGTCCTTGAAACCGTAAACTACTATATCGGACTCGTCGGAACGCGACCAATGAAGACCGAAATATGCATGCTCTTCCATGAAGGCGACTGGCGCCCCGGCCTCGGATTGTTCTTTGAAAAATACAAGGAATATTTTCTGCCTGCGTCCGAGACCATATACAAGTACCAGGGTGTCTTCTCATGCGAGGGACCATATACTGCAGATGCCATAAGGCGTTGCAAGGACTTCAACCTGAAGACACTCGAGGTCCATGGCCATTTCGAGGACTACGGCGACTATTTCCAGGAGGACAGGGATTCCTGGCATAGCAACTGGGCAAAGGAGGCGTACTACAATTTTGAAAAGGATCCTTGGAAACTGCAGGAATATTTCGATACCCATTCCTATCCGGAAATAGAGGCGAAACTTAAAAACGAGAAACCGATAGGGCTGGAACACCTGGACATCGGCAACGGCATCACCAATCATTCCCGCGCAGACATAAAACGACGTATTGCGAAACTCGCAAAGGCCGCAGTTGGCTGCTACTGGTATTTCAACTACTCCGACGGATTCCGCCCGCTGGTCGAGAGGCGCTGGCCTGATTCCATCTCAAGGATGGAGGACGGAAGCTACCTCCAGAGCGCATGGAAGATGTGCCACAACATGAATGCCGATCCAAAATGGTCATTCGGCAGATTTCTCATCGAAAGCGCTCAGAAAATCGTAGATGAATACTCCGGCATCGCAGGATTCTTCCTGGACTGCTTCAGGCACGTTGACATAGATTTTGCACATGACGACACCATCTCTGTCGTCAACAACAGGCCCTGCTACAGCATCAACTTTTCCTACGATGAAATCGGAATGGAGATCGGAAAAATCCTCCTCGAAAAAGGACTCTCTTCATTTGCCAACAAGCCGCAGTCCGTCAGATCCATGCGCTGGGCGGATGGAGTTCTCCTGGAGGGCGATGGCGACGTTTCAGAGGAAAAATATTTTTGGGCATGCCTTGCGAAGCCACTCTTCTTCATGTGGACAAGCAACAGGGTCTCCCTGGACGAAAACCTGCGCAGGGCAGTTCTTCATGGCGCATTCCCAAAATATGACCAGGATCCTAGAAAAAGCTATGACGAAAATCTCAGCCATTACAAGCTCTACCTGCCGCTATACGAACAGTTCAAAAGACGTATATTCTGCTTTGAAGCAGATCCAATCAGAGTTCCATACGGTTCAAATGGCAAACTCTACACTGTCGGCGACAACTATGTGGCAGGCATCATCAACAAACACATTTCCGATGACGCATCTGTCAATTACAGAAACATACAATATGCTGTATTCAGGGTCAGACGAGGTCACGATGTGACAGGTGCCGGAATCATGCTTCCAGGCGACAAAAAAATGAAGAACGTGGATTTCAAGTTCGACGGGACATTCATATATGTTCCGCTGAAGAAATACAGAAATTGCGCAGTCGTAAAACTTTTTGTGACTAAGAAAACTGGGCTCAGAATAGGAGAAGATAAATTCAAAGAGGGGATTGACTATTGCGGCGATCCCTCTTCATCCTTTGCCAAGGTGGAATAGACCAGAACAAGTATTCACTTACATATACAGCATTTTGTTGATCAGAAAAAAACTTGCAGATTTGTGTTTTGTATATCTTGTAATATAATAACCATGTGCAATGTTGAATAATCTACAATTCTGATATACGGAGGTTTATTATCATGGAAATTAAAGAATACTATTCGCTGGCTGAAGTAGCCGATCTTCTTTCTGTTTCAAAGGAAACTTTAAGACGCTGGGACAGTAGCGGAAAAATTGTGCCACTTCGTCACCCTGTAAACAATTATCGGGTTTACCACAAAAGTCAATTGATGATATTCGAAGAAGCAAAACTCATGTTCAATTCACTTTGGGACACTGAGATGACAACTGTCGCTCTGCGTCCTTATAAAAGCATAGAACTTTTTGCCGGTGCCGGCGGACTTGCACTTGGAATGGAAAAGGCTGGGTTCAGCAATGTTCTTTTAAATGAACTTGACAGCGACTGTTGCAAGACCTTAATGCTCAATCGTCCGAAATGGAATATTATTCCCGGAGATGTCTCGCATATATCATTTGCAAAATTCAATGATAAAATAGATTTCCTGTCAGGCGGGTTTCCATGCCAGGCTTTTTCCTATGCCGGCAAAAAACTTGGATTCGACGATATAAGAGGAACGCTTTTCTACCAGTTTGCAAGAGCTGTGAAAGAAATTCAGCCGAAGGTGTTTCTCGCAGAAAATGTCCGTGGTCTCCTCAAGCACAATAATGGCGAAACTTTGCAGACAATCAAAAATGTGCTCTCCGAGCTTGGCTACACGCTGGTGGAACCCAGGGTTCTCAAAGCGATATTCTATCAAGTCCCGCAGAAAAGAGAGAGGCTTTTCCTGATTGGCATCCGGAATGACATCTATCCGCTTTGTAAATTCCATTGGCCTTCTCCTTATCGCAGGATCATGCTTATGCGCGACGCCTTAAAATCTGGTGAGCTATTCCAGTGCGACTGTCCTGCCGCTCCGGGACAGTCATATCCAATCCGTAAAAAAGAAATCCTCGATCATGTTCCGCCCGCCGGATATTGGCGGGATCTGCCAATTGACATGCAAAAAGAATTCATGAAAAAAAGTTTCTACCTTGGTGGAGGTAAAACAGGGATGGCAAGGCGTATCTCATGGGACGAACCATGCCTCACCCTGACATGTGCGCCTGCCCAGAAACAGACAGAACGCTGTCATCCGGAGGAAACAAGACCGCTCAATATACGGGAATATGCCAGAGTCCAGACTTTTCCCGACAGTTGGAATTTTGTCGGCTCAATATCAAGTATATACCGACAAATTGGAAATGCGGTTCCTGTCAATCTCGCCTATGCCGTCGCACGCGCACTTATCCGCCTTTTCAATACAATAGAAGCTCTGCCAGCTTCCCAGGTCTGCCATGGTGAGTCCAAAGAAAATTTAAAATATGACGAATGTGACTGCAAGGATTTGCCCTTATTTAAAGTTTCCGAAAAGCACTCCAATGCAATCGTGCGTCGAAAAAAGCCAAAACAGGGAAAAACGCGATAAGCCAGACTTGATTTTATCAGACAATCAAACTATACTATATTGATTGGTGAAGAATCAGAAGAATCAGTTTCAAAAGGAATTCTCCGCTATATGCCACTGTTAAATTTCATCTCGGATGATGATTTGAATGAATGTGTCAAACACATGATTTCCGCCGCCAAGGAAGGACGGGAAAAAGCAGATATGGAATTCGAACGCAATACCATAGATCCTTTTTCCACCCTCTTTGAAATAGCATTCATGGATTGTAATAAAGATGAATGGCTCAGGGCGGAAAAACGCCGCCAGACACAAAAATCCCTTGTAAATGCAATAGGCGAGTTCCATCAGAATGTTTTGGGAAAAATAAATGGATGGACTGATCTCAAGACAAGCAATCAGGTTGATCTTGTCAACTATCACAAGAAAGTTCTTGCAGAAGTTAAGAACAAGCATAATACGCTAAAAGCGTCGGATCAGGTGAATCTCTATAAACGACTATCGGAACTGGTTTCGAAAAAAAGCAGTATCTTCAAAGATTATGTTGCCTATTATGTCGTAATTGTGCCCAAGAATGCAAAAGCATATAATGTTCCCTTCACTCCTTCAGACAACAGCACCGGATCTAAATGCGTAGCAGACGACAATATCAGACGCATTGATGGACGGAGCTTTTATGCTATTGCGACTGGAGAAGAATATGCGCTCGACATGATGTTCGCCGCGCTACCCAAGGTCATATCTTCGTCAACCGGGCACAAGCTCAATGCTTCTGATTTGAAATTTGTATCCAAGTTTTATTCAAAAGCCTACGGAAAATGATAGGCTGTCCCGATACGAATAAGCCCTTAGACGATACCGTTATTGCTGCCCTCATTCCGAGAATACTGCCAGCATGCCCCAGTCCCTTGTTCCTCTTCGTAAGTATAAGTGAAGTATGCTGCGTCAGTCTTAAAATAGTGTGCCTGTCTTTCCAACCTGCCCTGTCATCTGCTTTTTAAGGAGAAGTTTCTACAGTTCACATCTCCCGTTTTTGGACAGTGGAAGAATTTTGACAACCAGGCGGCTGAAACTGGCATTTTCGTTGTTTTCTTATTATACCTGTATTTCAGACTTGTTTTTCTATAGCCATGAATTAACTTTGCAATGTTTTCATGGCTTTCAAGCATCGTTTCGAATTTTGGGCGGGATATATGGGTCTGTTCCATTTCTTGAGTTGGATCAGAATTATTTTCTAAAACAAATAATGAAGGAGCTACGTAATGAAACTTCAAACTTTCTTGGTGGCGGCGATCTTCTCGTCGTCAGCCCTCTTTTCTGCGGACGATGTCAAGGTCATCATGGGTTTCGAGCCGGAAGATGCCCAGACCGCCGTCCATGACTGGTGCCGTGGAAACTATCTCAATGGTTTTAAGAATGGAAGATTCGTCGAGGAGCATGTCACCCAGGGGAAATATGCACTCAAGGTCGTTCCTAAAATCACCGAGGCTCAGAACTGGAAACTGATCGAGAACTATTCAAAAGGCAAATACAATTTGGAACTCACGGGGCAGACCCCGATCGGCGGCTGGCATGATGTGCAGGACTGGTTCTACCAGAGATATGGCAATCTCTTCGATGACGCCCTCAACAACAGGATGTGCAAATCCCGTGACTGGTCCGGATACGAGGTGCTACGCTTCGATGTGTTCAGCACGGCGGCACCGTTCATAATGGGAACGAAACTGCTGGACTATGGACAAGGTCCGCGTACCAGCGCCGCGCCACAGGGACTCCGGAGCAACCTCATAAAATTCAAAATTCCCGCAGGCAGTCAGATGACCTGCGAAATTCCGCTCGCGGAAGTAGCCCGGATATGCGAGCTGGATCTCTCGAAGATGCAGGGCTTCGTAATGCGCTACAACGGCTATGAAGGCGACACAGACCTCTTCGTTGACAATGTCAGGCTCGTCAAGAAGGATGCAATGGCATCGGACGCGAAATTCCCGATAATCACGCCGATAGACCCGATAAGTCCCTTCGCAAGAAAAGTTGTATATTTCGAGCCCCCGAAAATTGACGAGGCGAAAATGAATCGCACGGAAGGCAAGGTCGCAAAGATCGAACCTATGACAATCTATGAAGGCAAAGGAGTCTACGCCAACAGCAATGGACATTTCGGCGGCAGTGGTGTCACCTACAAGCAGAACAGCGTCCGAGGAGTCGTCGCCTACGACGACAACAGGA
>DYRX01000436.1 GCA_020718525.1 Victivallis vadensis | reverse complement strand
TTAAAAAGGTTAAATCTTCTAGAAAAAGATCAAAATGGTTCTCAAGTGCGAGCGCCACACCATAATCTTCTGCGATTTTAGTGCTCTCGACGAGTTCCCCGGCGGTCTTCCTCGCGGCCTTCGCAGTGGCTTTTCTTCCTTCTGAACATTTGCCACCCGTGAATGTCCTGAGCACTTTGGAGCCAAGCGTGGATGCCGCCTGAATAGAAGTCTTCAGCCTTTCCGGGGCTGTCCCACCTGCTCCAAGCTCAATATACATGCCGTTCTTGGAAGCAAATTCCCTGAGCCACTCCGTGTCGTTTTCAAGATCGATGTGGTACGGGTCTATATGAAGACCGGAGGCTCCGAGCCGCCTTGAAGTTTCACAATACCATTTCAGATCGCATGGAGATGACGGTTTGAACCAGTGTTTTCCGAAATTGAGATGGAAGCTGAATGTGTCTACCGCAAATCTGAGCTTATCTTTTATTTCCATTTAATGATTGCCTTTAACACGTTGTTCCTCTGGATTTCCAGAATTGCCGCAAGATATTCCTCAGAAGAAGGATTTATCTCAATGGAAACAAGCGCTTCTGGATTGACAAGCCCCCTGTTGTAGAGATTGGCCACGGCACGCAGATCCTTGTTCGTCATTATTCCTGGATTGTAGATCGTAGTGTTGGCACGGAACCAGAGCCCCTGGTTGACGTTAAAAGCCGAAGGACAGTAACTTGCATTGACAATGTGCCGCGCATTCAAGGCGGATGCCAGCAGCATTCCAGACGCAGTCCCACTGCATTCTACTGCAACATCGCAGTCTCGAATATCTTCCGCAGATGAATTTACCGCATCGCCTCCATCAATGGATGGGGCAAGCAGTTTAACTTCGTCTGCCCCTGATTTCACTGCGAGATCAAGCTTTTTCTGGCAAATGTCGACTGCGCATATTTGCCTGGCAGGCAAAAGCCTCAGGACTTGCAGGGCACAAAAGCCGATCGCCCCAAGACCAATGATCGCAACGCGCGAGTTCTCGAACGCATTCTGGTGCATCGCAGGGAGAAGGCAGTGATATGCACAGGCAAACATTTCCAGCGTGGATGCCGCCGCAATATTTCTATCTCCAGGAATAATTGTGGCAACAGCTTCAGCTTTTCTTGTGAGATATGACTGATGAGCCGGAGGACCTCCGTGTCCAGACATGACGACAATGTCCCCGATCTTAAAGCCATGAACATCTTCGCCGATCGAGACTATTTTTCCGACGGCCTCATGTCCTGGCTCGCCAGTCATCATTGGATAACTGGATCCATATCCATGCTCTGCCCCGCCTCTGAAGCTAGTCAGCTCGCTCCGATTGCACAGGGAACTCGCTATAAGCTCGATCCCAAGTTCACCTATTCCCGGTTCTGCCCTCTCATTCTCAACCAATCTAACCCTGCCGGGACCTAGAAACTGAATCGCCTTGACAGACTTGTTTTCCATCTCTGTTTTCCTTGATTGTTATGCATAAAGAAAGAAGCACGCACTCATCACCCGATCAATTCGGCAACTCATCAGACTGTTTGGAAGATCTGAAACAATAACATTGAGACACGCTCTATAATTGGTTGACTCGGCGGACAAGAGCTGATCTTCAGATTCTGAGCCGAGGAAAAACTTATCCACACAACGTGACATATTATGCATCCTGATATTAATGTTCAAACGCGATATTTTTGCTTCAGACGAGCAGTAATTAGAAGACTTTCTCCACTTTTCATATGGCGGACATTGCCTTGATAAGTAGTTTTCTCAGAGACTTTATTCTTTCGGAAAAAGATAGCGGCTTTGGGAAGCCAAGCCTGAAAAGCTTGTCGGCGGAGAGATGGGAGTCTTTTGGACGCGCCTCTTCTCCCTGCGGGGGATTTTCGAGTCTCAGAACATTGGATGGATCAAGCCCCAGTATTTTCCCGATCTCGATTGTCATTTTGTATCTTGTGGTTTTATCCTGCCCGCTGAAGTGGAATACCCCTTCGAGGCTTCGCGAGAGTATGAAGATCAGCGCATCGGCGACATCTCCGGAGTAGGTCGGGTATCTGACGATAGAATCCTCCATAGGCCAGGGACGCGGGGAACGCAGGGCGTTCAAGGACGTCGCAAGCATTGGACAGGCGGGAAGTCCTGACGCCATTCCATATTGGAGCGGGATCCTCAGAATTGCGAATTTCGCAGCGCTTTTCCGGACAGAGTTTTCCCCAATGAGCTTTGTCTGCCCATAGTGGTTCACCGGGTTTGTAATGGAGTCTTCGGCATATGGCGGATTGCCCC
>DYRX01000435.1 GCA_020718525.1 Victivallis vadensis | reverse complement strand
TACCTCAAGCATTCAACAAATTGTTTTTTTGAAAAACACTGCTCCAATCTAGCATCCTTAAGCAGATTTGCAGATCAAGGGGCTGTTGCGAAATAAGAAATATCTATCTGGGAGACATTATCTGAGACCGTTGAATGGAAAGACGCCTGAAGAGTGCCTCCAGCTCGTCCATATGCCTGTCCCAGTCATATGGAAGAGACGCCTTGTATGCCGCCCGCGAAAAATCCATTTTTTTATCTTTGTCCATCGAAATGAATGCGCTAATATGCTTTGCCATCTCATCGCTCCGCCCCGCATCTGCCACAAGAAATCCGCTCTTCCCGTGATCGACAAGCTCGGAAGATCCGTTGAGCTCTGTCGTCAGGCTCGGAACTCCGCATGCCGCCGCCTCCAGGCAGACATTGCCGAATGGCTCATAGACACTCGGGTAGAAGAGCAAGTCCGATGCCAGATAATAGTCCCTCATGTTTTTCACTCTTCCGTCGTAGCGGAAGAGATTTTCCAATCCATTCTTTTCAAATAGGGAAAGCTGGGATTTGTCAATGTCTCCTCCAATCGCCAAAACGAGAATTTCATCACGCAGCTCCGGCGGGAGCGATCGGATCGTCCTGACAATGCTCGATATGCCTTTGATTTTGAAATTTCCGGCGGGAAAGAGAAGGACAGCCCTGCCCCCTTCAAGGTTGAGCTTTCTGCGAATTTCGCAGATTTCCGCCTGACCTGCTGGATAAAACTTGCTTCTGTCAACTCCATTTCTTATATGAAAGATCTGCTCATCCGGATATTTGAATCGCTCTGCAATTTGTTTTTTGGTCAGTTCCGAGTTGCATACAAGGGCTTTGGTATTTTCCGGGCTGAAAATTTGGTGCTCTATCGAGAGCAGTTCAAGATGCCTTGGGTTCAGCCTCTCTGCAGGGGAAAGCCCGGTTTCTGCCCAGACCGCATGAATCTGCTCCGAAACTCTGAAAATGTCTGTCGGAAAGCTCCTTGAAAGCGCGTATGACAAGTCATAATCAAGATTTTTAAGGCTCTTCTGGACTGATCTATGAAAATTGGACGTTCTGCTGAAGCCCCTGAACACACTGCGCTGAACCTTGACGAAACGGATCTCAGCAGTTTTGGGCTGGACAAATTTTTCCGACAGCACCGCTATGGAATGACCTCGTTTAGAGAGACCGGCGGCAACCGCCGCGGCATAGCGTTCCGCCCCTCCCCCATTCTCGTCAAAATTCTTCTTTATGATGGCAAGATTCATGCAATCTCTTCAAATCTCTCAAAAAAAGCACTATGAACATGTCAAGTAAATTCAATGCAGGAACCTTACGACAAGTTTGAACAAAAGCAAAGCGCAAACCACGAGTGTGCCTTAAATTGGCTAAATAGTCCCGATGAATTTGCTATAAAGCCGGACACGATCCTTCTCGATATGGCTATCGGGGTCAAACATGGCTATCGGGGTCAAACATACTTTTACATTCTTTCCGCAAGGATGGCTATCGGGGTCAAACATACTTTTACATTCTTTCCGCAAGATGATGTTTCCGAATCTCATCGAGCTGTGTTCCGTCGTTGGCGGTCAACGCATGAAACCTGCTTTGCGATCTTCGCACATGGTGGACATAACGCGCCAAATTGAAAAAAGTAAAAAGCACAGCAAGGTATCTTTGCCACCGATAGTCCAAAAACAATCAAAATTCTGTGCCGGCATAGTAGAAACACATTTTTGAGATATATTTCGGGCGTAGAAATGGATGAACTGAAGTGGGATCATTTCCCTAAATTTGAACTTTATTGTCTCACACGAATGCAGAAAGCACACTAGAAAAATAGGAGGATGAAACAATGGGATCAATGAAGAATCTTTCTCTGCGGACTCTGACTGCGGCACTGCTCGCCTGCGTCTCGACGATTGCCTGTGGAGCCGCTCCCTGGGACTTCAACGGCGACGGTAAATCTGATGTCGCATCCGAGGACTCGGTCTCGAACTTAGGCTACGTCTATCTGATGAACGGCTCGGCGCCAGCTTCTTCCGGCAACCCATACTCTGTTGGCGATGCCAACTGGAAAGTCGCCGCCTTCGCCGACTTCAACGGAGATGCCAGGCAGGATTATCTCTGGGCGAACCATTCTACAGGCCAGGTCGCGATCTATCTCATGAACGGAACAGCGATAAGCTCCGCAAAAATCATATCCGGTGCTTCGAGCGACTGGAAGATAAACCAGACCGGCGATTTCAACGGCGACGGCAAGTCCGACATCCTCTGGCGGAAAACGGACGGGAACGCCC
>DYRX01000434.1 GCA_020718525.1 Victivallis vadensis | reverse complement strand
ATTGTCCAGGATCTGACCAGGCGGGGCGTCCGCGTCGAGTTCGTCAAGGAGAAGCTGACCTTCACCGGTGAGGACTCGCCGATGGCGAATCTGCTGCTGTCGGTCATGGGGGCTTTCGCCGAGTTCGAGAGGGCGCTCATCCGGGAGCGGCAGCTGGAGGGGATCGCCCTCGCCAGGAAGCGGGGCGCCTACAAGGGCAGGAAAAGGACGCTGAGCCCCGAGCAGGCCGCGGAGGTCAAGCGCCGCTCCGCCGCTGGAGAGCCGAAGGTGAGGATCGCCAAGGAGATCGGGATCAGCCGGGAGACGCTGTATCAGTATCTCAGGGGGGTGCCATAGAAGTGTCGGCCAGCCTCTTCCAGCGTCACGTGATGCGCCTGGAGCTCGCTATCAAGAGTGGGACACCGCCCTGTGCTTGCGGCTAAATACAAGTTTTGGCCTCTCACCAAGCATGACAAGTGATGCGAGCATGGAGTCGATAGTGACGCTTTTGTCGCCGCGCTCCATGAGGGCAAGGCGTGGTTGCGTGGTCTTCAACCTGTGGGCGCATTTGTCTTGCGTCAGATTGCTCGCCTTTCTAATGCGTTTGAGTTTCTTTGCGAGGGATACCCGCAGGTTGATTATAGCATCCTCCTCGGGCGTGAGTTGGAGAAAGTCCCTGACGTCGCCGACCTGCCAGCCTGCCGCCTCAAGTTTTTTCCTTTTTTCGATGTTCATTTTAATCTCCGTTAATAGTCCTGTCGTAGGAAGCAAATCTCTTTTTGCATTCTTTGATTATTTGCGGAGGAGTCTTTTGGGTTTTCTTCGAGAAGACGTCTCCGATTAAAACCGCGTCGGCGTCAAGCCTGTAAATGATCCGCCATATTTTTTTTCTCGTCCGTGATCTATAGTGGACCCCGAAAATTGGACAAGGGATAAGGTGTGATCCACGTTAAAGAACAATTGAGAAAGGATCACGCCGATGGGAAAGAACAGAAGAAGTTTCACTGCCGACTTAAAAGCCCGTGTGGCTCTTGAGGCTCTCAAGGATGATAAAACGCTTGCGGAACTCGCCGCCGAGCACAAAGTCCACCCGAGCCAGATAACAAGATGGAAGAGGGATCTGGTGAGCAACGCTGGGAAGGCGTTCAGCGACTCCAGCGAGATCAGCTCGGCCGAGGAGGACAGGATCAAGACGCCGCTTTACGAGGAGATCGGGCGGCTCAAGGTCGAGCTTGACTGGATGAAAAAAAACTATCTGCTCATTCAGTCGAGGAGAAAAGAGATATGATCGACAAGGATTGCGCAATAAGCATTAGCAGGCAGTTCGGACTTCTGGACTTGAACCGCTCGACCTACTATTCGGGCAAGAAGGGGCTCAAGAGCAAAGATCTGGAGCTGATGAGACTGATAGACCAGATATACACTCGATGGCCATTCTACGGCAGCCGGAAGATCGCCAAGGAGCTTGGGACTCAAGGCGTCATTGTTAATCGGAAGCGGATTCAGAGACTGATGCGGCTCATGGGAATACACGGGTTGGCACCCGGCATAATGACCAGCCGTCAGCATCCGGAGCATGTGAAGTACCCCTATCTCCTGAGAGAACTGGCGATAAACAGGCCGAACCAGGTTTGGTGCGTGGACATAACTTATATCCCGATGAAACACGGGCGCATGTATCTGGTGGCCATAATGGACTGGTACAGTCGACGCGTGCTCTCATGGGAGCTGTCCAACAGTCTTGACAACGGGTTCTGCATAACCACTCTGGAAAGGGCGATCGCCGAGCATGGAGTCCCGGAGATATTCAATTCCGACCAAGGGTGCCAGTTCACAAGCCTGTCCTTCATCGAAGTGCTAAAGAGAGAAGGGATAAGGATCAGCATGGACGGCAAGGGGCGGGCCATGGACAACATATTCATCGAAAGGCTTTGGAGGAGCCTGAAGTACGAGGACATCTATCTGAAGGACTACGAAGATGTCCCGTCGCTCCGGAAGGGGATCAAAAACTATTTCGCGTTCTACAACGGCAAGAGGCTTCACGAGGCGCTCGGCTACAGGACGCCAATGGCTGTCTATTCGGAGGCTGTGGCGGCATGAGGGGAAGGAACATAGATTCCTTCAGGATGAGCTTCGGGGTCTCCTACGGAGATCTAATTCCCCTCAGCTCATTAAAGGCAAAATCAGAAGATAAAAACAAAGAAAATGAAAACACCTTATCTTTTATAAATGTTGTCCTTGAAAATGGGTCCACTTCACTCTATCGACAGAACTACAGGCTCAGGCAGGTCGAGAAGACGCAAGTCCAAAAA
>DYRX01000121.1:6311-11158 GCA_020718525.1 Victivallis vadensis | reverse complement strand
CACGGAAGAATAAGGAAAGAAGTGGCGGTTAAAAAGACCTCCACGGAATCAGGAGGATGTTTGTGAGGAAAAGATTTTCCGTCCTCCTGTATCCATGCGCTCGGTCTTCGCGGATCACGAAGACGTCTCCGGGAGATATCCTGTAGGATTCGCTCTCCGTGAAATGAATTCCATGCCCTCTTCTGATGATTACAAGTTCTTCGAACTCATGGGAATGCAGACCAAGCTCCCCCTGCGGCTCCTCTCTGCGCAGTTCTATCGGAAATGACTCGATCAGCCTGGATGACACTTTTTTTTGCATGATTGGCACAATAATGCTTGTTTTTGTCACAAAAGTCAAGGCTGGGAATATAGGACAGAATACTTTATGCGTCAAGACAATGGCATTTAAATAAATAGGGAGCAACGATGAAAAAGAATGGGAATCAGGAATTTAGCAGACCCGGCGCTCAGTTTAGAGGCAAGCCTTTCTGGGCATGGAACGCGAAACTTGAAAAAAATGAGCTTCTCAGACAGCTCCGCATAATGAAGGAGATGGGCTTTGGAGGCGCATTCATGCATTCGAGGGTCGGTCTTGACACCGCATATCTCTCAAAGGAATGGTTTTCACTTGTCAACGCCTGCGTGGGGGAATGCAAAGCTCTCGATATGGAGGCTTGGCTTTACGACGAAGACAGATGGCCCTCGGGCGCGGCAGGCGGCCTGGTCACAAAAGATCCTAAGTTCCGCATGAAGGAGCTTTCCGCAAAAATCGTGGACGCTAGAAAAGCATATTTGCCTGGAAATGATTGCTTTGCGGCATTCGCACTTCTTATTTCCAACGACGAGTTGACATCCTATTCGCGATTGAAAAAAGGAGAAAAGGCTCCGGGTGGATCGAAGATTTTGGAATTCAGAGCAAGGCTGACAATAAATTCGCCCTGGTTCAATGGCTTCACATACCTTGACACAATGTCCAAGGACGCCGTCAAAAAATTCATCGAGACCACCCATTCCACCTACGCCAAAAATTCTGGGGCAGAATTTGGAAAGACCATTCCAGGTATTTTTACCGACGAGCCAAACTATGGGACTTTGGACATAAAGGGGGGCGAATTTATTTTCCCATGGACGGAGAAACTGCCTGCGCATTTCAAAGACTGCTACGGATACAGGCTTGAAGATCGCCTTCCGGAGCTTGTCTTCAAGGTGGCGAATGAGCCTTTTTCCAAGCTGAGGCATGACTATTTCGAGGCTTGCACAAGCCTTTTCTGCAATAATTTCGGAAAGCAGATATATGACTGGTGCGAAAAGAATGGAATTCAGTTCACGGGGCACGTCCTTTGCGAAGAATCGCTGAGCGCGCAGACTGCAGTAGTCGGGGCGGCGATGCGTTTTTATCCATTCATGCAGGCTCCGGGCATAGACATTCTAAAAGCCGAGATATTGAAGCGCGAGGGGGGAGGGGAGGCGGAGTTCCTGACCGCAAAGCAATGCGCTTCGGTATTGAACCAGTTCGGGCGGAAATGGATGTTGAGCGAGCTCTATGGATGCACCGGCTGGCACTTCAATTTTGCTGAACACAAGGCTGTCGGGGACTGGCAGGCCGCGCTTGGCGTCAATCTGCGCTGTCCGCATCTCTCCTGGTACAGCATGGAAGGGCAGGCGAAGCGCGACTATCCGGCGTCAATATTCTTCCAGTCCCCCTGGTGGCGCGATTATCCTGCTGTCGAGGATCATTTTGCAAGAGTGAATCTCGTGATGAGCGAGGGACTGCCCGTGAGAGACATCGCCGTTCTCCATCCGATCGAGAGCGCCTGGGGCCTGGCATATCAGAAAAAAGATCTCCGCGATGAATCCAAGGAGAAGCTCCGCCCAATTGACGAGCTTGACACCAAGCTTAAAAATCTGCAGAAGACTCTGCTGGAGGAGCACTACGACTTCGACTATGCCGACGAGGAAATCATGGCGGACTATGGTTCCGCCGCGAAAGGCAGGCTAAAGATTGGCAAAGCCTTCTACAAAGCTTTGCTCGTTCCTCCATCCGTGACAATCCGGGCGAAGACTTTGCGCCTCATGGAAAAATTCAGAAGCTCTGGTGGAATCGTCATCTTTATCGGCGAGATTCCGACATATCTTGAGGCGGAACGCTCAGAGCTTGTCCGCAAATTCTCCGAGAAATGTCTGAAATGCGGGGAGTCGAGGGATGAGATTCTCGCGGCGCTCGAATCTCTCGACGGACAAATTGCCAGGGTTTCAATAAAAAGGGCTGACGGATCGGAATTGAACGAGTCCCTCTACATGCACAGGCATGATCCCAGGAGCGGAAAGCACTGCCTCTTTGTCTGCAAAACATCCCAGGACTGCAACGATGAAGAAGTTGAGATAAGAATTCCGGTTTCGGGCTTTGTCCGTGAGCTTGACAGCGAGACCGGCAAGATTTATCTGGCTGACGCCAAGTCTTCAAAGAATTGCACAGTGATCAGAACGAGTCTTGACGGATGCGGCTCAAGGCTTTTTGAAATTGGCGGAACTAAGGATGCTTCACTGAGACTGAGAGGAAGATTAAAGCAAGTCAAGGCTGAAAATTTAGCACCAAAGTCTTGGAGGATAAGGAGAAGCGAAGAAAATGCATTTCCTCTCGAAATGCCGGAATATTCTGCCGACGGAGGAGACTGGATGCCTGCCGAGGAAATTTTGCGCCTTGACAGGAAGATCCGGGACATGCTTGGCGTTCCGCATCGCGGCGGACAGATGTGCCAGCCTTGGACAAGAAAAAATGCCAAAAGCTCAAAGACCATTCCGCTGGCGCTCAGGTATTCCTTTCAAGCCGATGAAATCCCGTCGTCTCCTTGCCACCTGGTCATGGAAAGACCGGAAAAGTTCAAGGTGCTCTTCAATGGAAACGAGCTTAAATATGACGAAGGGGACGGATGGTGGATTGACACCTCGTTTAAAAGGCTCAAGGTCGAGCCATGGCTTCTCAATCCAGGAAAAAATGAAATAATTCTGGAAACAAATTACGGGGAACGGGACAATCTTGAGGCGATCTATTTCACTGGCGATTTTGCATATTCCCGCAGAAATGCTTCTGCGGCGATAAGCATGGCTCCTGATGCCATCCCCTGCGGAGACTGGGGCGGACTTGGCTTTGCTTCTTACACGGGGGCAATGAGTTATGAAACTGACTACGAGCACAAAATGCCAGCCGGAGCGTCCACGGTCTTCATTAGAATACCTTCCTGGAGCGGCGCACTTGTCAAGCTCTGGGTAAACGGCAGGCTTGCTGGAAACATAGCCTGGCCGCCATATATCCTTGAAATAACGGACTTTCTCAAGACGGGAATCAACCGCATCTCCATAGAGCTGATTGGAACCAGAAGAAATCTGCTCGGACCGCTTCATCTGAGCCAGAAGTATCCGGGCTGGACAGGTCCTGCACAGTTTGTAAGTTCCGGCGAAGCATGGAGCGAGGAACAAGTCCTCCTCCCCAGCGGACTACTGGACAACCCAGAAATCCTATTCTGCTGAGAATGCAAGCTCCCAAATTTAGAAGTCCGAACCTGCTCCGTACGTATTCAGTGAATCTTTACCTTGCTCCTTCTCTGTTTAGACTCGTTCTGCTTGAATCTGCGGCGGATCTTGAGTTGAATACGAAGCACAGGTATGCCAGTCTTTCCGAGACTGCCTGGAGGCGTTTTCGGAAAAAACGCCATACGGCATACGCATAATGAGCTGTCTGTCTTTTTCTGTCTCTGATCCCGGGATAGGATGAGCCAAGCGCTCGGTCCTGTTTTCTTCCAAAAGCTTGAACTCTTAATCTTGTCAGATTATCTTAAGGGGTTACGAACAAAGCCAGATTAGAAACTAGGCGGAGCCGCATGTAGGGTGCTGCGAGAGCCATGGGAGGGGAGGCTCTCAGGCTACTCGATTCACACGATTGGTGAAAGGAAATTTCAAATGCCTTCAGTCTCCACTTTTTATGGAATTAGTTTATGTATATTTTATTGACAACAGACAGCATAAATGTCCCCATATTCGTGCAAAGTATCAGGAATACAAAGTTTCAGTGGGGATTCCTGACGGAGACATTTTGGAGGGAGAACTGCTTTCCTCTAAGATGAAGCTACTTCAGGCATGGATAGAAATTCACAGGGATGAACTTATGGCGGCATGGTTCCTTGCTGTTGAAGGAGAACAACCGCCCAAGATTGAACCATTGAGGCGAAGATGAACCCAAGGATTGTTCAAGTTAAGCCTTTGCAGGGATATAAGTTGTCCTTAGAATTTTCGAATGGAGAGAAGGGAGTATATGATTGTTCTCCTCTCTTAAGTTTTGGCGTTTTCAGAGAGATAAAAGACCAAGACTATTTCAGCAAGGTCAAAGTTCAGTACGGCACGGTCGCTTGGCCTCATGAGCAGGACATTTGCCCAGACACCTTGTATATGGACTCAAAAAGAGATGCGAGAAAATAGGGATAGATTCTTTTCCGGAGGATGAGAATCTGCCGTAAGACTGGACATTTTTAAGGGACGGGACATATCCTACCCATGGATAGATTAGGCGCGTCAAGATATCTGATATCAAGCGCATGTCGCTGATACAACCCATATAGACCTTCTCATCCGCAGTTCATTCTTTACTGATGGGCGAAAATTTATTCCATCATTTTTTCCTTGATCGTCTTGAGCGAGCCTTGCGCCCGGATTTTGCCGTCAACAAGGAGTGCGGCGCTGTCTGCAAGCTTTTCAGCTTCATCGAGGCTGTGGCAGATGTGGATAGTGGTGAGTCCGTAGCTTTCGTTGATTGATGACAAGTTCTGTGACATCTCCAGACGTCTGGCGTGGTCGAGCGAACTGAGTGGCTC
>DYRX01000121.1:0-6211 GCA_020718525.1 Victivallis vadensis | reverse complement strand
AGTCCTGGGGGACGTATCCTATTCTTCTGGATCGCGGCTCCAGCTCAGTCACATCCCTGCCGTTGAGAATAATCCTGCCTGCGTCTATTCTAATCATGCCGCATATCGCGCTGACCAGCGTGGTTTTTCCAGAGCCGTTTGGTCCAAGCAGAACGAAATATTCGCCAGCGGAGATTTCCAGGGAGAGTTCCCTTATCTCGAAGTTGCCAGCTCTCAGACTTATCTTTTCAAGAGAGATCATTTAAGCCACCAGTTTCCGCGCGAGCCGATGAAATGCAGGATTGTCAGCGCGAGCAGACCCATCATTATCATTATCAGGGAGACGGCCAAGGCAGGCTCTATCCTTCCCACCGAAAGCTCCAGATATATGGTGGTCGGCATCACCTCCGTCTTCATCCTGACGGCGCCTGCGAAGACCAGAAGAGGTCCGAATATGCCGACTGCGGTTGCCCACACGAATACGGCGCCAGCGGCTATGCCTTTCGTCGCCATTGGCAGAGCCACCCTGGTGAAGGCCTGCAACGGAGATGCCCCAAGGACGAGTGCGAGCTTCTCGTACTTCACGTCAACCGCGTCGAACGCCGTCCTGGCCGCTCCAATCCCGTAGGAGGCTGATACGAGCACCTGGCAGAGGACTATTCCCTTTACTGTATAGACAAATCTGAGCGACTCGAAGCTCTCGATGAAACGGCCGAGAGGTGTTCTGAAAAAGAGGAGAAGCGAGACGCCTATTACCACTGGAGGCAGTATGATTGGGATGTCAACTACGGACTGGATCAGCTCACTGCCGGGAAAGCGGTAGCGGCTCAATGCGTAGCCGACCGGGACAGAAATCGCCGAGACGATCATGACGGTGATGGAGGATGTGACAAAGCTAAGATATATGGCATGGCGTATGGGAGGAGAGCGGAGAGCCTCTGCGAAGCTTGCAGGACTGATATAGAGGAGATCCACAGCAACGAGCGTGAAGACCGCGAGGAGAAAAAGGACCAGAGCCGCCACGGATGTGACGGAAAGGGCATTTATCCTTGGTCCGGCAGGAGGAGTCATTTGTGATCTGCCGCTTCAAGTCCGGTGCTGTAGCCATGCCTGCGGAATATGTCCTGTCCCTTTTTGCTCCTCATGAATTCAATCAGGGTTTTGGCGGACTCCTTGTTTTTTGAGAAGTCCAGGACAGCCGCCGCCACTGTCGAAACAATGTTATTCTCCGCGGGGATGGCGATGAACTCGGTGTCCTTGCTGTAGAACTTTGCGGTTGCGTCCCATACGATTGCCGCGTCGAGGTGCCCAGTCTGCATCTGTATCCCAAGCTCGTTCACGGTCGCCGAGGAGAAAAGAAGGTTCTTCTCTACTGCGGTCTTGTCTATCTTGTTCTTCTCGATCAGCTCCTCGCAGAGCCTGCCTATCTGGCAGGAGAGGGGATTCCCAAGTCCCAGGCGTATTCCGGGGCGTGCGATATCGGAAATGTCCTTTATCCCCTTCGGATTGCCCTTCCGCACCAGAATAACTGGTATGAAGTAGCAGACAGTCTCCTTCTCCGAAATCAGCTTGTCTTTCTCCGCCAGCTCGACATACCAAGTGTCTCCTGGGATGAAAATGTCCCCGCGTTGGGCAAGCTTGAGGCGAGTAAGTATCATGCCACTGCCGCCAAAATCACAGACAGCCTTGATCCCAGTTTCATTGGAGAAGGTTTCAGCTATCTCGCTCACAGCAGGCTGGAGGCCGGCACCGGCGTAGATGAAAAGCTCTTCTTGGACGTCTTGCTTCGAGTCGCCCTTCGCTTTCAAATCGAAGCTCGCCTTATCCTCCTTTCCGGGAATGCTGAAATCGAAGTCCTTCCATGCTTTCTCATTTTCGCTGGAAACTGCGAATTTCGCAAAGTTTTCGGCGAGTCCGGGGACCGCGCTCGACTTGAGAAGGTCTATTGTAACCTTGGTGTTGCCAAGATCTATCGGCGGCATCTGCATTGTGCTCCTACTATCATTCTTGAGAACTGAATATGTCGCACCAGTTACAGAGTCAAGGCCGGGCTTGAGACGGAAATCCTTCTCTATCTCCACGACATCGAGATCTTTCTTCCGCAGGAATGCGACTGCGTTCCAGACGAGGGCGGCGTCGGCATGTCCAAGCATGACGGCATTGGCGGCTTCCCCTCCTGCCCTTGGGCGGTTCACCACATTTTTCTCAACCTCCTCCTCAATGCCAGCCTTTGCGAGCATGCCCGACACAATGTATCCCATGGTGCTGTAGATTCTGTCGGTGAGAACAACCTTCAGGCCGGGTGTTTTCAGGCTGGCGAGTCCGGTTATCTTCTTTGGATTGCCTTTCTTGACGACAATCACTGGATGGATATAGGCGGCGAGCCAGCCTTTCGATATCAGTCCCTTTGCCTGCATCACGTCGTGAAAGGGATCATGCGCCACATAGAGATCTCCCTTCCCGCTGTTTTCCGCCTTTATCATGTTCGTGCCTGAATCGCCGTAGTCGAGCTCCAGCCTAACTCCTGTCTTTTTCTCGTACGCCTCCGCAAGCTTCTCCATGACAGGTCTCATCGTTCCGCCGACGTAGCAATGGATAATTTTTGGAGACGGCTCCTGAGCATGCGCAAAAATAGAGAACAGGATTGACGCGGCGATAAGAATCGAACTTTTTTTCACATTAGACCTCCGAGTTTACTGTATTTGCAGATTCTGAGCCAGTTGCCAGTATTCCTCCATGTCATTTGGAACCTTTCTCCTCCGGCGACATTACTATTGATGTCTGGAGCGGGAATGCACAGTTGCACCCGACGCTGTACTCAGGCATCATGACGCGTCCTCCTGCGGGTATGACGCTCATCCAGCACGAGGGGCGGCTTACCTGCGATATGTAGTGGATTTTCAAGTCCTTGAAGTCGAGCACCGCAGTCGCCATGCTTCTGAAAAACATTGCGCGCTCCGAGCTTGTCGGAGTCATGCATCCCTTCTGTCGCTTCAGATTTTTGTATTGCGTAATCTTGCCGCTCTCGCGATCTATCTGGACTATATATTGCTCCGCGGGGGCATGCCAGAACTCCGTCGAGGTGAGGACCGGATGGCTGACATTGTAGTTGTGCTGTCCGCCGAGCTTGTTGTTCGAAATATAGTTTGATCTCCACTTTTCAACCCCGCTCCCAGCCTCGATCCGGATGAATCCATAGGCATTGCTGGTCTTCGCAACATCTCCTTTGCCAAGATCCTTCTGCTCCTCCATTTTAGAAGCGGCATCCGCGGACGGAGGCGCATCCGCAAGGGGACCCACATGATAGCCGTAGCAAAGATAAAGAGCCTCTTTGGAATAGCTTGCATAAAGGACTGTCCTTGCATCGCATTTCAGCTGGGAATCCCATAATTTTCTGCCTGTTTTCAAATCCAGCGCGACAAGCCAGGCGTCCTTCATGTAGTCCCTGAGAAAAACGGATCCCCCCTTGATTTCGAGAGCTCCTGTATTTCGATTCTCTACGAAATAAACCCGTCCGCCGCCCACAGTTATACTGCTGTTGAGAACAAGCGTCTTTGACGAATCATGCTCCCAGAGGACTGATCCGTCAGAGCTGTTAAGTGCAAAAAGATTATTGCTTACAACATACAACGGCTCCGATGCCGCCCACATTCCCTTGAATCTGAACATGTCATTTTTCTTATCCTTTGAAGCATAGTTGAAGCTCGCCAGACTGTCCTGCTTGCTGCCCAGCAGAATTCCGTCTTGAACGGCAATGTATCCCCACTCTAGAGACTCCAGCTTGCCTGGTCCGGCAAAGCTTCCTCTATCCTCTCCTGTGTGCTTCCTTATGACAACGGCTTTATTTTTTGCCGCAACATAGAGATTCTCGGCATCTGCGCAGGCAGATCCTCCTTCGCGTCCGGGGCTGAAGCGGGCAGAATCCTTTATTTCCCTCGTCCACAGACTCGTCCCGTTGTAGAGATCCACAGCTTCTACAGTGTCAGTCTTCACCTGGAGTATCAATCCGTCGGAATAGATTGGTCCCATTCCGTTGCCATGCCATCCGACATTGCGCGGCGGAGATGGGTCGCCGAACCATTGCAGGCGATAGTTCAGGCCTCCGACAATGCTGTCTCCGCTGCATGCAGTGTTAGCCGCGTCCGCAAACATATGCGTCCAATTCCCCATTCCGGGCACTCCACCCTTTCTTTCCATGAATAGAATCCCTTCTTTCTCCTTCAGTCCGCCTATCTTCGGCTGAGACATCTCTTTCCTCAGAGCAATAACTCCATTGTAGGGATTCAATATTCTCTGCAATTCATTTTCAGAATAGACGATCTCGCCGCTTTCGCTCATAATGATGTTGGCAAAGTAGTCAACATACGGCAAGCTGCCATCAGGAATATGCTGGACGACAAGACTTCCTCCATATTTGCCGGAATCATAGAGGCGCTTCCGGATCTCCGACACTTTCTTCGCATCGCGGTCAATTCCGATCACGCGAAATTTGGATGAGTCTGCGACCGCCTCCAGCAGACGGCCGTCTTTAAGGCCTATGACTGCGCAAAAGCCCTTGTTTCTGGAGGAGAGCTTCAGGGCATAAGAGGAATATTGCTCCTGCTCCCGAACGGCTGGCGAATGGACTGCGGCCGGCTTCGCATGGGGCTTGACCGGATCGCCCGTCCCAACACAGTAGATGGAGCCCTTGTCGGTGGATGCAAAAATTCTTCCCCCATCAGCCGCCAAATCCCACACGCTTCCATCGGTTTCGACTTCAAAGCGCTTTGCGCCTGTCCCGAGATCGAATCCGAGAAGCTGCCGATCCGTGCCTGCAACGACGATGTCGCCTGCAATGGCGAGAGACTTCCCTGACTTCAGCACCGCCTTCCAGGACTTTGCGGCGTCAAGCTCTTTCTCTGCCTGAGAGTCGCCGCTCAGCTGAACTCCGCTTTTTTCTGTTGCAATCCGTTTTTTAATCCTCTTCTCTATCTCCCTGGCAGACTCGGATATGATTTGAACGAATTTATCCTTCGGGATTGCGAGCAGTTCATTTTTCTTCAGCCAGAAGACTGTTTCGCCGGACGAGAGCATGGACTCGCCTGCTATTCCAGTCAAACTGCCGTGAATTGATCTCTCCAGACTCCTGTTGTAATTGCGCGTGTCCGGTTCATCCTGCGAAGTTCGCAGATGCAGAAGCCCAAATTCTGTCGGACCATACGCAAGCATCCCCGATACTGTCCACAGCTTCCCCGATCCTCCCTGCCTGCGAAGATCACTTTTAGGCACAAGAGGCGAACCGTCTGCGCGGCTGTATTCCGCGGGAGATGCCCTGCCGTTAGGAACATATAGGACCTTCTCGTCCGCATAAATGTAGCCCTGTGATGGAAGCTGTATTTGCTTCTTCCATACGGGCTTGCCGTCCGCTGTGTTCACGGCATAAAGGAAGACGCCTCCATTCGCTGGAAAGAGACCTGCGGAAAAATAGGCGGTGGAATCCTTTATCGAGACAGATGTTCTTATGGGCCACTGGGATCCAATTTTTCCGTTCGCGATTATCCGTCTGTCCTCGGGTGCGGCGGAAAAACGCCATTTTTCCTTGCCGCTGGCGCAGTCAAGGCAGTAGACATTGCCGTCGTCGGAGCCGAAGAGAATGTCGGATCCGTTGATCGAGGGCGCCAGTCTCAGCGCCCCGTCAGTGAAAAAAGTCCACAGCTCTCTCCCTGTCACAGCGTCTAGACATACAAGGCAATCCTGGGATGAGGAGCCAAAATAGACCCTGCCTCCGGAGACCACGGGGCTGAATGCGAAATCAAAGCTCATAGCCTGCGAGACGAACTTCTGGGGACCAAGCGTCTCGTCGCGAAGCTCGCGGTAGAACGACGGCTCCGGCGCTCTTGGCGAGCTGTAAACCCATAGGAGACGGGGATCTGCGCCAGGTCCGTCCTTGCACGATCCGGTCCTTTCCGAACCACCCATGAATTCTGTCCATGCGGAGAGGGCGTCGGCCCCTGAGAGGATAAAAAGCGCGAATAGCATTGCATTAAGCATCGAGCTGCTGCGGCTACGGACTGGAATCACCCTGGAAACTTGACTGATCATTTGATTCTCCCTCTTGGCACTGTTGAACTCTACAGCGGTGAAAATTATTTTCAAGAAAAAAGATGCAATGTGCTTGACTTCCAAGCACTAAATATATATATACTATATTGGCTTGAATATTAAACATTACGATGTATCTTGCTCCATGTTT
>DYRX01000120.1 GCA_020718525.1 Victivallis vadensis | reverse complement strand
CATTCGGAAACTAGTGTCCTGTTTCCTAAATAACGATACTATGTCTCTTTAATAAATCAGATTAGTAGTTGTTGCACCCCTTCAGGGTGCTGGAATTTTTGATTAATCTTATCCCAGCCCGTTGGGCTGGGCTAAGGAATGCCACCCCTTCAGGGTGAAAACAACAATAGATGAATTAAAATTTCATTATTTTGCTGAAAAACTATAGCAGGAACTCATGCCTTTCCGATGGCGCGGTCCAAAGCGGAAAGGATGTCGTCAATGTGCTCTATGCCTATTGAGAGCCGGATCAGATCCGGAGAAAGCCCTGCTTCGATCTGCTGTTCCGCGGTCAACTGCGAATGCGAAGTGCTTGCGGGATGCAGAACCAGGCTTTTGGCATCTCCGACGTTCGCCAGATGGGAGAAGAGCGTGACATTATCAATGAATTTGACTGCCGCGTCGTATCCGCCTTTGAGTCCGCATACGACCATGCCTCCGAATCCGTTCTTCAAATATTTTTTTGCCGTATTGTGGGATGGATCGTCAGGAAGCCCGGGATATCTTACCCAGGCGACTTTCGGATGGGACTTGAGGTGTTTCGCGACAGCGAGGGCGTTTTCGCAGTGCCTTGCCATACGCAGAGGAAGTGTTTCAACACCCTGAAGGAAGATCCAGGCGTTGTCGGGCGAAATGGATGCTCCGAGATTTCTCAGAGGAACAAGCCTCATTCTGAGTATGAAGGCGAGCGGATTCAGATCGCCAAGGTCGTGCGCATAGCGCAGTCCATGATAGCTGGGATCCGGCTCATTGAAAAGCTCGAATTTCTTATCTGTCCAGTCGAATTTGCCGGAATCAACTGCAATTCCGCCAATTCCTGCACCGTGTCCGCCCAGCCATTTTGTGAGCGAATGGACGACAATGTCAGCTCCACGCTCAAAGGGGCGTATCAGATAAGGCGTCGTGAACGTCGAGTCAACAATGAGCGGAAGATGGTGTTTCTTGGCGATCTTCGAGACTTCCTCTATGTCGGCGACATCAAGGACCGGATTTCCTATTGTCTCAATGTAGATGGCGCGGGTTTTAGCGTTGATGGCTTTTTCATAGCCCTTGTAGTCGTCGTGTCTGACAAAGCGCGTCTTGATCCCGAACTGGGGGAGAATCGCGTCGAACATTGTGTATGTTCCGCCATATAGATTGTTCGCGGACACGAGCTCGTCTCCATTTTTCATTATGTTTATAATGGCGTAGAATATTGCAGACGTGCCCGAAGCAACGCAGAGCGCGCCAGCGCCGCCCTCGAGAGCGGCAAGCCTCTGTTCGAGAATGTCGTGAGTAGGGTTCATCAGTCTTGTGTAGATGTTTCCAAGCTCCTTCAATGCGAAAAGATTTGCACCGTGCTCCGTGTTCTTGAAAACATAGGAGCTTGTCCTATATACCGGGACACCCCTGGACAAAGTCGTCGGATCCGGATTTTGGCCGGCATGGACCGCCAAGGTCTCCAATTTGTAATTGCTATTGCTCATTTTTTCTCCTTGATTTGTTTTTCTGCATATTCGCTAGATTTGCCCGGCGGAAGTCCCGACGCACAAGCAAATCTAATATTCCCACAACTGTGGAAGTTATGGGAATGATCCGATACAATCAGCCTACATTGCATCTTTTTCCAGTAAATGTCACGATAATTCCCTGCGATTGTACAATCAAAGAAATGCCGCACACTGGAGGGCAACTGCTTGCAGTGCCTGCTTTTCCGAGTGGAAAAAGCATTTTTTAACCACGAATTCCAGCCCGAAAGAGCATAGCTGTGGACAGGAATGCAAATCTTTTTAAGACAGGCTCGAGGCGTTTTTGGCAAAAACGCCATACTTATTAGCATACCGCGCGAAGGCGCGCTCAGACAGGTATCGAATCGCAATCACCCAAAAGGACTCTGATTTCGACAGCAATTACGATACCGATTCCGAATGCGATTCGGCTTGCCGAATATTTACTCGGCAACCGAGAAGTTCACCAGCGGGAAAAACTTGAGAAATCCGTTTTCCATATAGTTCACCAGACCGAACTGAATCCCGTTCCTGGCGCTGTAGTTCACCAGACCAAACTGGGCGCCTTCGCAAAGCTCGTCTGTGACGTTCACCGTGCTGAACTGGGCTCCGTTCATCTTGTCGGCAAGGTTGAAAAGCGGTGCAAGCTGTACACCCTTGATGTTCTCTGTCATACATGAGGCGGCGGCACCTTCAAATCCAAAAACTCCTCCTTTTCCGCCGGATACTGGAAGTCCAAGCTTCACACCGCAGACAAGGGAGTCCTCCGGATAGCTGGGAAAGCCCGGAAAGAACATGAGCTGAATGAAATCCCAGTCAACAGCCTCTTTCTTTGCGGAGCTTTCCGCTGGTTTTTTCTGCTTGACCTGTTCGGATTTTGCGGGAGCCTGCTTTTGCTGGTTTTGAGCCTGAAGCACTGCGGAGCAGAAGATAGCGACTGCGAGAATAGCACAAAATTTTTTCATTGATTTCTCCTTGTCAGAATGAGACGTTCATTAGTATCATGCAGGGAACGAGTCCGTTTTCGATATAGTTGATGGCGCCTATCTGAAACGCGCCTTCCGAGCTGTAGTTGAATGCGCCGAGCTGGAGTCCTTCCACGTAGTCGGCAACATTCACGATGCCGCCCTGAATCCCGACTATGTCGTCTATGACGCCAACTCCTGAAAGTTGAATGCCAGAGCCTGTTTCCGCCACGCAGACTGCGCCAGTCTGAATGCCCTTGAACTCATTGACATTGCAGGTGCCCATGCTTGCCTGAAGACCAAGGACTTCCTTCGCGTCGGAATAGCCAACCCATGCGGCCTGCACCCCCTTGATGTAGTCGGTTCCGCTGTAGAAGAAGGAGGGCTCAATTCCGTATGCCCTTCCGTAGCCGCAGACCATCGGAGCCCCAAGCTTGAGTCCGTAAACATTCGAGGTTTCCATGGAGCCGGGAATTCCAGGGAAGAATCCGAGCTGGAAAAATGTGTAGTTGTCCGAGGGCTTCGGCGGACCAGATTGCACCTTTTCCTGGGCATGGAGAGACACCATGCAAAGAACTGCCACTGCAAGCGCGAGAATTTTCCTCATTTTCAACTCCTCCTTGAACTTGTTTTATAAGGTACGATGAAGCATGATTAAGACGCAAAGAACCTACAATCAAGCTAGGAAGGCTAACACGCCTCCAATAAATTTCAAGACGCCCCGTTCATTTTTTCATGGCCGACCTGCTTAAAAATTCGCGCACCCACGGATTCTGGCTGTGCTCGCGCATCTGCAAGGGATTTCCCTCCTCGATTATCCCCCTCGTCGCCTTGTCAATTATGATCGCACGGTCTCCTATGGCAAATATGCTGTCCAGCTCGTGGGTGACTATGACCATAGTGCATGAGAGCTTGCTCCTCAGATCGAGTATGAGCCTGTCGAGCTGGGCGGAGGAAATCGGATCGAGGCCTGCGGAAGGCTCGTCGAAGAAAAGGATTTCCGGATCGAGCGCGAGCGCCCGGGCCAGTCCGGCTCTTTTCTTCATCCCCCCGCTGATTTCGTGCGGCATAAAGTGTTCATAGCCTTCGAGTCCGACCAGGGAAAGCTTCAGTTTCGCGATCGAGGAAATCATTGCTTCCGAATATCCGGTGAACTCCCGGAGCGGCAGGCTGATGTTTTCTTCAAGCGTGAGCGAGCTGAATAGAGCGCCAGATTGATACAGCACTCCGAAATTGCGCGAGAATTTTTTTCTGCTTTCGTCGTCCGCCGTCGCCATGTCGAAGCCCTCTATGAGAATTTTTCCTTTCAAGGGGGGATAGAGCCCGATCATGTGCTTCAAAATGGTGCTTTTTCCACAGCCGGAGCCGCCGAGAATGATGAAGATCTCCTTTTCCTTCACGGTGAAATTCAGATTTTCAAGAACAACGAAATCTCCGTAGCCTATGCTGAGATTCTCCACTTCTATTACGTCTTTTTCCATGTCAGTATTGTACTCCAAAAAGCGCCATCACATGGGGAAGCGCGGTAGTGATCGCCGCATCTGCAATGACAACCAGAAAAACTCCGCTCACTACGGAGGATGTCGTTGCCATTCCAACTCCTTTCGCATCGTTGTCCGCCTCCATGCCGCGGAAGCATCCTACTCCGGCAATTATAAAGGCGAAGACGAATCCTTTGAGAAGGCTTTCAACTGCGTTCATTGGCTCAGTTGAGGCGATGAGGCGCTCGCAGAAGGATGAAATGGTTATGTCCGTTGTTACAGACGTTACAAAAATTCCTCCGCAGATTCCGGCGAAGTCCCCTATCACTACCAGCATCGGCATCGCGATTACCAGCGCGGCGATTTTTGGAAGAACAAGAAATCTGGCAGGACTCAGCCCCATTGTATTGATTGCGTCGAGCTCCTCCGAAACTTTCATTGTGCCAAGCTCGGCGGCGAATGCCGATCCTGCCCTGCCGATGCAGATCATCGCCACCATCAGCGGTCCGAGCTCGCGTATGATTGATAGGCCCACCAAGTCAGCGATATAGACCTGAAGCCCAAATTTATTCAACTGCGCAAGCCCCTGAAACGCAAGGATCAGACCAACAAGAAAGCAAATCATGCTGACGATTGGAATGGCATCCGCCCCGCTTTTGTCCATGTAGAAAAGCACCTCGCGCCTGTCAATCTTGCGAGGATGGCGGATAAGAAAAAGAAAATCGAGAAAGACTTCGCCTGTGAAACGGATTATTTTGGTGAGATCTTTCTGGAACTTGATCGCCGCCTCGCCTGCGCTGACAAAAACTGAGCGTGGTTTCTGTTCCCGGCGTTCGGGAGAATGGTATTCCCCGTCTCTGGAATATCCTATTTTTTTCAGGAGTTCCGCCAGGCTGTCGTTGTCAATTCCGCATATTTTCATGCTTTTCTTGTGCTTTCGGCAAAGCTCTGCGCAAAGCATGAAAAGAACGATGCCCTTGTAGTCGTCTTTGGATAGGGATGCAAGATCAAGCTCGACGCTGTCTGCGTCGTCAAGCTTTTCGAGGAAGGATTTCTCAGATCCAGCCACCGCCTCGTAGTCCAAGGTCTTGGAAGCGAAGCCTTTGGCTTTTAGAAGACTTCCCTCGAGGGTTAATTCGAGTTCAGAGCTCATTTTCTCTCACTCTGGGAGATTTCCACAAAAAACTTTTTGATCGCCTTGTCGAGCGCCCCCGAGACTCCAAGCGCATAGTTCGATGCGGAAAGATCGCCAAGCGCCGGGGAGTCCGAATATGTCCTGACCAAAATTTCTTTGCAATTTGCGTCCGACAGCTCAAATCGCAGTTCGACTGACACGCTCCTCTTTGTCAGATCGCATTCGAGCCTCATAATTTTCACGGAAAGCGACCCTTTTTTTTGCGGATCGGAGCTGTCCGGCACTAGGGCGGATAGACGCGAGAAAAGCAGATCCTCCGGAGGCGCCGCCCACCTGTTGCATTCGTCGAAACGGACGTGATTGGGCGAATCTCTGAAGATCATTCTTTTTTCGCCTGGCGTGGCAGATTTGACCGTTCCAAGTCCGATTTCAGGAGGCAGTTGAGGCAGATCCGCGCCTGGCACGCCAAAGTCGTAGTAATTGATGTCCAAAGGCTTGGGATCTGGAATTATACTGCATGCACCGCAAAAGAGGGCGATCAGGACGCTCAAATGCGCAATGAAGGTCCGGAATGAGCAAAGCAGCGCTCTCCCTGGCGCGCTGAAATGTCCTTCCAATTCCTTGCGGCGAATCTGGACTGCGGCGTTTCCGTGTGTGGCAAGGTCGCAAGCTTTGTCTCTGCTTCTCATGATTTATTCCCCTTTATATTTTCGGAAAGGCTTTCTTTTATTGATTCTATTTCAGAGCGCAATTCGCGGAGCTCCTTCAGCGTCTGCAGTTCAATCGTTTCCTCCATTTCAAAGTCCGGTCTGAAAAACATGCTTGAAACACAGGCAGTGAATGTTCCAAAGAGGGCTACTCCAGTTATCATCAGACCAGCCGCCACAACTCTGCCAAGGGTCGTCACAGGGTAGCGGTCACCATAGCCGACCGTCGTGACAGTCGTAACCGCCCACCAAAGGGCAGACTCCGGATCTTTTATGTTCGAGTCCGGCACGTTTTTTTCCACAGACAGAACAAGGGAGGATGAAAAAACTATCATTATGAATGTGATCATTCCAACTGCTGCAAAAGTTCCCTTCGCTCGGTTGGCAAAAACAAATTCGATGATGGTCTTGACGGATCTTATTCCCCGGAAGAGCCTTATTATGTTGAAAATCATCACAAGTCTGCCAAAGCGGAGGAATTGGAAGAAAGGGACCGCGGAAAGAAGATCAATCCAGCCCCATTTCATATACTTGAGCTTGTTTTCCGCGCTGAAAAACTTGAAGCAAAAATCCGCCAGGAAAACCAGGCAGACAAAATTGTCTATGTCCATGAGAAGCTCGATCATGTCGGGAGAAAGCGGAAGGATGTTTTCTATCACAATGGCGGTCAGGACATATAGGCACAAAAAGAGCATGAAAAGCTTCCAAAGCGTCGCCTTCTCCTTTGAAATCCGCTTCAGGGTTTCGTTTTCGATCAGATTTTCCACCGGATTTTTCATTCCTTGACCAGCTTGAAAAACTTGTCACCTGGACTCGGCGTGTCGAGCTCGGGAAAATCCGAGCTCTTGAAGTCTATCAGATATCCGTCAAGCATTTTCAAATGCAGTTCCTGGGGGCTGAAGCTCTCCTTGCGGTCGTCCGCAAGCTCAGCCACAAGATTGACCCCATGTATGAAGCATTTAGATCTCTCGTAGCAGGCGATGCGGGAGCCAGACTTTCTAAACGGAAAGCGGAGCTTCAGAAAGAGGGACAAAAGCCCTTCTGTCCTGCTGTTCGGCATACAGGCGTAGTAATGGAACTCGAAAGGATTTGGAAAGGTCTCCTTTTCAGGTCGGCATTTCGAAAGATACTCAATAACATGCCCGCGCCTGTAAATCGAACTGCAAAGCTCCCAGAAATAGTTCCAGTATCTTCCTAGGCCTCGTTCAGTATCCCAGACCAGGATTCCGGCACCCCTCTCTTGAAAGCCGGGCTGTGCACCCTTCTTCACGTTTTTCCCAAGCCGCAGGCAGAAGGCGTCAATGTCGCCGTTCGAATCAAGAAATGACTCAATTTCCGTGACACTGAAGCGATCCCTGTATATCAAGTCGTCAACCATGAACCATATGTAGTCGGAATCCGAAGAATTGACAACAGAGCGCAGATCTTCCAGAAAATTCCCCTGCCGTATGAAATTGCATGCAAAACTCTTTTCAAGTTCGCAATAGTCCATCCCGCTGTCCGCCTTGTAAATAACGTGAATGGACTTTTCGTCGAAATCCGAAAAATGTCTCAGGGAAAGCAGTAGGGATTTCAACTGCAGTGTCCGGTTTTTTGAAAATATGATGGCTGTCGTTTTCATGCCCCATACAATAACTCGTCAAGAAAAGCATTAAAGCTTGGAGGCTATAGTTTTTCAGAAAAAGAATTTCATTATTTTGATGAAAAACTATTATCGAGAAGCTGAAGCTCCGCACAGCTTCCCGGTTTGTTCATGACTCTTATGACTTCGGTCGCATCGCTCATGTACTTGCCGAGTGCGGCAAGGACTGATCGTAAAGATTCGCGGAACGGTACAGTTCAGTGAAGATTTACCATGGAAACCACTGTCAAACCCTTATTGCCTCGGACTCGTAGGAAGGAGTTCCGGAATGTTTTTTAAGCAGGGGACGCAGTTCTTCGTCGAGAAATTCCTCGACCTGCCTCGGCGCTCGTCCGATGTAGTCCGCCGGATTCAGAATAGAATCTAGTCCGGGCGCGATCTTTGCAAATAGAGGATCATTCTTTATGCGCCTCATGAGATCGTTCGGAAGCCCCTGTTCCTTGACGACGCGTCCAGCCTCAATGGAATGCATGCGCAGTGCCTCGTGAAGTACCTGCCGGTCCCCACCAGCCTTCACCGCTTCCATCATTATGTTCTCGCTTGCCATGAAAGGCAGTTCAGCCATTATGTTTTTTTCAATGACCTTCGGCCATACTTTCGCGCCAGAAATGACGTTGGCGGCGATCTTAAGTATCGAATTGACACCCAGAAAGGCTTCCGGGAGAACGATTCGCCTGTTTGCGGAATCGTCAAGAGTCCGTTCGAACCACTGGCTGGAGTGTGTTGCGGCGGCATTGTCGGCCAGGGACATCACATATCTTGCAATCGAGCAGATCCTCTCCGATCTCATTGGATTTCTCTTGTAGGGCATCGCGCTCGAGCCTACCTGTGCTGACTCGAACGGCTCTTCTATCTCCTTAAGATTCGAGAGCAGACGCAGATCGCCTGCAAACTTGTAGCATGACTGTGAAATGCCGGAAAGGATCGAAAGGACGTAGTAGTCCAATTTCCTGGTGTAGGTCTGCCCGCTGACCGAAATCGCCCGGCTGAAGCCCATCTCAGCCGCGACCATTTTTTCTAGCGCCCGCACCTTCGAATCATCCCCGTTGAAAAGCGCGAGAAAACTCGCCTGGGTCCCGGTCGTCCCCTTAACGCTCCGGAACGGCAAATCTTCGATCTCGCGATCAAGCCGTTTGAAATCGAGAAGAAAATCCTGAAGATAGAGAGTGAAGCGCTTCCCTACGCTTGTGAGCTGTGCCGGCTGGTAATGAGTGAAGGCGAGACAGGGCAGATCCTTGTATTTCTCTGCGAATTTCGCAAAGTTCTCCATCAGGACAAAAAGCTGTCTTTTCAGAAGGAGGAGGGACTCCCTCATCTGGATCAGCTCCGTGTTGTCAGTTACAAAACAGCTTGTCGCTCCGAGGTGGATTATAGGCTTTGCCGCAGGGCATAGTTCACCGAAGACATGGATATGGCTCATGACGTCATGGCGAAGCTCCTTCTCCTTGGCTTCGGCGACGGCGAAGTCAATGTCATCCAGATGTGCCTCCATTTCCGCGATCTGGGCGTCGGAAATATCCAGCCCCAGCTTTTTCTCCGCCTTTGCGAGTGCAAGCCAGAGGCGGCGCCAGGTGGAATGCTTTTTCTGCGCCGACCAAATTGCCGCCATCTCCCTGTCAGCATATCTCGAAATCAGCGGATTTTCGTAGAGACTGTGATCGTTTTTCATGTTTTTCCTGTGTTTTTAGACATTGACAGTTTGATTTTATCATCCAAACGGTTTAGATTCAACCTTTCACAATTCGATTTGCAAATGCATTGGACTCGGATCGTCTCTTAATAAAGTACAATTGCCGTGATAAGCGCACCAACAAAGAAAAATAGCCTCTATGGCGTCATAATCAAGGTGAAAAACCTTGACATGTGCCGTTCGTTCTACAGGGATGTACTGCGCCTCGGACATCCCACGATTGACAGCAATTTCTGGGTAGAGTTCACTCTGCAGGACGATGCCGCCGTCGTTCTTGAGCAGGCTTTCGATGTGGAGCCTTTTCCCGAACCGATCGGACGGACTTCCTGGCTTTACAAGGTAGAAAACTTGGACGAGATGATCGGACACATGTCCATGCTTGGGCACGAGGAGATAAAAAGCGAGCAGGAAAAGCTGGGATACAGGGTTCATGTCTTCAAGGATCCGGAAGGCAACTTGATCCACCTTTTTTCCGGCAGAGACGACTGAGGATATCCAATGATAGCGGTCGTTGACTATGGCATGGGAAATCTGCTCAGCGTCAGCAAGGCTCTCGAATTTGTCGGCGCCTCGCCAGCAATGGCTTCCACCCCGGATCAGATAAGAAAATCCTCGGCGCTGGTTTTGCCTGGCGTCGGCAACTTTGGCGATGGCATGAGAAATCTCATGTCCCTCGGACTAGTCGAGCCTTTGAAGGAGCAGATTCTTGAGGGCAAGCCGTTTCTCGGCATCTGTCTCGGCATGCAGTTGCTCATGGAGGAAAGCGAAGAGGCTCCAGGTCTCAGGGGCATAGGAATATTCAAGGGCCGAGTCGCCCGCTTCCAGGAAGGAAATTTCAAGGTTCCGCACATGGGCTGGAACCAGCTCCGCATAAGCAGATACAACCAGTATCTTCTCGACATCCCGAACATGAGCCATTTCTATTTTGTGCATTCGTATTATGTGGTGCCGGAAGATCCGGAAATCGTGGTCGGAACCTGCGACTACGCATGCGAGTTCTCCGCCGCAATCGGGCGGGACAGCGTCTTCGCCACCCAGTTCCACCCCGAAAAAAGCCAGGAAAAAGGTCTGCAAATTCTGAGAAACTTCACCAGGATCGCGTATGCAAAATCAGTCTGACGGGAAATCTCCGGCCAAAGACAGCTTCATTGTAATTCCGGCAATTGATCTGCTTGGCGGAAAGTGCGTCCGTCTTCAGCAGGGAGACTATTCCAGGGAGACAGTTTATTCCGATGATCCTGTCTCACAGGCGCTCGAATGGCAGAGCAGAGGAGCTAATTTCCTCCACATCGTTGATCTTGACGGAGCAAAAAAGGGATTCCCAGTCAACATTGATGTCATAAAACAAATAGTTTCCGCACTCGAAATCCCATGCGAAGTGGGTGGCGGAGTAAGAACGTTCGAAACTGCAATGTCTCTTGTCGCTATCGGTGTCCAAAGGATCATATTCGGAACGGCGGCAATCCGCAACCCTTCGATTGTAATGCGCTTCCTAGACAAGGAGCCGGACAGGACAATCCTCGGCGTTGATGCGAAAAACGGACGGATCGCAACCAGCGGATGGCAGGACATCGAGTCGGAAAGCGCCCTGGAGATTTCCGCGAAATTCGCAGACGCGGGACTGAAGCGCTTCATATACACCGACATCTCGACGGATGGAATGCTCAGCGGTCCCAACTGCGCTGAAATTGCCGCATTTTGCGAAAGGCTTCCAAATGTCAAACTTATCGCTTCAGGCGGAGTCTCATCTCCGGAAGACGTGGACAAGCTCAGAATGCTCGGAAAAAAAAATCTCGAGGGTGTGATCGTTGGGAAGGCGCTTTATTCCGGAAAAGTCTCCATGCGCGATGGACAGCTTTTTTAAATTCAGACAACGATTTCATTCACTTCACGTGCTTTGTGTTTCTGTGAGATAAAGCTCAACTTTTGGGGAATGCACCTCTTTCTGCCTCAAAAAGACAAATTCCAAGAATAATTCAGCGAATCTTTACACCTGATAAAATGCGGAATCAGGAATTTTCCCAAGGAAG
>DYRX01000433.1 GCA_020718525.1 Victivallis vadensis | reverse complement strand
CGAAATGATCGAGAAAATAACAGCCTACAACTTCGTGAAGATGCTGAGGATGAAGCAGGAGAGACGAAAGGCGGAGGAGAGCCTGCTTGAGAAAGCGGCCTGATTCCGCACAACGCTGAAAATTGAAAGTGTATGAAGATTGACATTTTGGATGGGTTGCGCCTTTTTGCGGCGGACAAACGGGTGAAAATGCGAAATCCGCAGAATAATAACTTTTCCAAAGAATTTTATTCGGAAATTCTTTGTGAAAATATAGACGGGGCGAAAAAAAGTATTTTTCTTAATCTTAAAAAATACTTTTCGAGCAACGTCTAGCTAGAGCCTGCTCGAAAAGGTCGGATTAGATTAGAAAAATGAAAAATCATTTGAATAATAATTTGAAATATCGCCGCAACACATTATCGTGCAATATGTTACAAAACATCAACAACATGGAGCGGCGATAATGAAATATAAATTGTTAACGGCGGATTTCAACCTGTTTCTCCTGCCTTCCGACACGGAAATGACGGAATTCATCGAAGAAGTCCAGAATCTGGGAGACAGGTTCCCGGAAATTTACAGGAAAATAGCTGAAGACCAGGATGCCTCGGGCAAAGGCAAAAAAGACATCAGGGTTCTCGACAGGCTTCACATATACGGAAGAACTTCCGACATTCCCGGTCTCGGACCGGACTCCGCGTCCGGTGCCTGTCTGTCGTCGGCATCTCTTGGCAATGGGCGGCCACGGATGTCGCCGGAGCTGGTTTTCCTGTTCATCGGCCTTCGCGGCTACTGGGGCTCGGTGAGTGACCGCGACGCATATGAAAGAATGCGCGACTCAATGACATTGCACATCCTTTTCAGGAACATGGGGGTCAGTATCCCCGGCGTGACCACGATTCTTGAAAACATCAACTGCGTCACCACGACAACTCGCAATCACATCTACAGATGCCAGCTCAAGCATATCATGGATGAAGGGCTCGACGACTTTCTCTCAGTACAGCTGGACAGCACTTCGGTCAAGGCCTCCAGTTCCTGGCCGACGGACGCGGGTGTCGTTTTGAAGCTGCTCAGCCGTGTCTATGCCCGCGGTGGAAAGCTCGGACATTTCGGGCTCGACCCATTCAAGGATTTCTACATGGGGACATGGCAGAAGGAACTCAAGAAACTTCTTTTCGAGATCAACAACACAAGGTTGAAAAATGAGAAGAAGCTGAAATCCCTTTACGGCCGCTATCTCAAAGTCGCGCACAGGGCCCTGGGGTATCTGTCCCGGACGCTGGAGGATCGTATTTCCGAGATGGATAAGACGGAAAGGCTGCCAAGCATTCGCCTTGCGCTCAAGGAAATGCTCGGTGTGATGGAGGACGATCTCCTGGCTCTTTCAGCCGTACTTTATTATTCCGAGGAACGCATTTTCAATGGTGTTGTCCTCCCCTCCGTGGAAAAGATTCTCAGCATTTCGGACGGTTCGGCGGCCTTCATCAAAAAAGGGCAACGCGAATCCGTCATCGGATACAAACCGCAATTGTGCCGCAGCGCGCAGGGGTTCGTCACGGCCTTGATTCTTGAAAAGGGAAACATCTCCGATTCTGAAAACCTCTCGCCGCTCGTTGAACGACACAAGGCGAACACCGGCGTGACGCCGAAGTTGGTCTCGACGGACTCCGGATACGCTTCGAAGAAAGGATATTGGGACTGCATAGGCCTTGGCGTGGAGGACGTCTGCATCGGCGGATCAAAGGGGAAAGCCCTGCTGCCGGAAGAGCTCTGGCTAAGCGAGAAATACGTCGGCGGACGCAGGATGCGTTCCGCTGTGGAATCTCTCATGTTCACGCTCAAACACGTGTTCGAATTCGGATTGCCGCGCCGTCGCGGACTTGAAAACGTCAGAGATGAAATGATCGAGAAAATAACGGCTTACAACTTCGTGAAGATGCTGAGGATGAAGCAGGAGAGACGAAAGGCGGAGGAGAGCCTGCTTGAGAAAGCGGCCTGATTCCGCACAACGCTGAAAATTGAAAGTGTATGAAGATTGACATTTTGGATGGGTTGCGCCTTTTTGCGGCGGACAAACGGGTGAAAATGCGAAATCCGCAGAATAATAACTTTTCCAAAGAATTTTATTCGGAAATTCTTTGTGAAAATATAGACGGGGCGAAAAAAAGTATTTTTCTTAATCTTAAAAAATACTTTTCGAGCAACGTCTAGCTAGAGCCTGCTCGAAAAGGTCGGATTAGATTAGAAAAATGAAAAATCATTTGAATAATAATTTGAAATATCGCCGCAACACATTATCGTGCAATATGTTACAAAACA
>DYRX01000119.1 GCA_020718525.1 Victivallis vadensis | reverse complement strand
GGATATTCCGTTGCAGAGCACCTTGGGGGCGACGAGAACGTCGTGAAGGCTCTTAAAATGATCGAAGAACGCGTGAAAGACGGGCGTTATCCGAAAAACTTCTGTGTCACCATAGACGAGGCGGTTCTGAATCTGGATCGCTTCAAAGATCTTAAAGATAGGCTTTTCAGGCAGGTCAACGAAAACGCGCCTTCCCTCAAAAAATTTGGTGTCTCTCTGAACCTGCACGAAAATGCGATTAAATATGAGGGGATGATAGACATTCTTTCCTGCAACGGGAATTTTGCAAAAAACGGGGAGTGGTGCCGGAAACATGGATATAAAATGTTCACGTATGCGACTTTTACCGGGAGGAACCAGCCTGGTTCATGCCGTTTCAACTGCGGATTCAATCCATGGAGATACGGAGCCGACGGCACATATGGCTGGGCATCGAGATGGAAAAAAGAAAATCCGTACAACGATCTCGACGGCGACCAGTCGGATGCCTGCGTTATTCTGCCGTGCTGGCTTGGCAAGCCCATAGCCACGCCCGCCTACGAAGCCTTCAGGGAAGGCGTTGACGACCGGCGCTATGTCGAGGTATATGAAACCCTTGTCAAAGATGGAAAAGGGAGGCAGGAGCTTCTCGACGATCTTAAGATTCTTCTTGCCGAGAGCAAGCTTTCGAACGAGGAGCGCATTGGTCTCTCGATCTTCGAAGCAACCCTCGACGACGACAGGAAGCTCGATGTCGCCAGAACTCGCCTGATAGACGCGATATTGACAGCGTCAAACGTCAAATAGGACCGGAGATCATGCCTGGAATCAAAATCTGCATAATTGGCGCTGCTTCCCACTACATGACCTCAATGTTTTCCTCAATCGCATCAGAGGCGCGCAACGGACGTCTTGCAGACAGCGAAATAGCTCTATATGACATTGACGAAGAAAATCTCAAGCTCATGCACGGATGGGGGAGGGCAGGGGCCTTGAACGACGGATTGAATCTTGAATTCAGCAGTCATAAAGAACTGGACACAGCTCTTGACGGAGCCGATTTTGTCCTCTCATGCATAAGATGCGGAGGAGGCTTGGATGGGCGCTACATTGACGAGACTGTTCCGGAAAAATATGGACTTCTCGGGAACGAGACAGTCGGACTGGGCGGAATTTTCATGGGATTGAGGACAGTCCCTACAGTTTTTGAAATCGCTGGAAGGATCAGAAAAAAGTGTCCTTCCGCATGGCTGATAAACTACACGAATCCGACAAATATGGCGACTGACGCTTCGATAAGGGCTGGACATGAAAGGAGCATCGGTCTCTGCGACGGAGTATATGGAGTTAAATGGCTTGCCTGCAAGCTATTAGGAATATCACCAAAAAAATCTCCCGAGATAGAGGCGCTGGTCAGCGGAGTAAACCACTGCACCTGGTGTGTCAGACTGCTTCACGGAACACAAAATGTCTATGACGGAATTGACGGTCTCATAGACTCGGCAGATTTGAGCGGTCGGGCAGGATATGAGACGATTGACGAGACTAAATATTTGAATGAGGTCGAGGCGGACGCGTGCAGGCTGTACAAACTTTTCGGACTGCTTCCAGGTTCGGTCTATTATGCGCGGTACTACTACAATCTTGGCAAAGTATTCAAATCTCATGGTAGGCCAGGCCACATGGAGAGATCCCGCTGGCTTCAGAATCTTGCCGCAGAAAAACGGAATGCCATAAGAGCGCAGTTGAAGAACGGGACTTCTACAATTCTTCCACACGATGTCGAAGATGCGGCGCACGGGGATCAGGCAATTGGTGCAATCAGCGCAATTGCAAACGACACAAGGAAATTCGAGACAGTCAACGTGATTAACAATGGAGCTGTCCCCTATCTTCCCAACGATGCGATAGTGGAGACAGGCGCGGTTCTTTCGGCGGTAGGAGCAATTCCACTGGCGGCGGGGGATCTTCCGGAAACTTTGACAGGAACAATCAAATCCGTCTGGCTCTCCGCAAAGCTGACTGTTGACGCCGCGCTGAAACGCGACAAGAAGATTCTCATGCAGGCGGCGATGGCGCATCCGCTTCATCACGACTTGGATGCACTTGGAGAAGCTGTGCAAGAACTTTTCTCCGCCCATAAAAATCATTTGGGAAATTTAAGATCCTCTAGATTCTAAATTCCCAGGTGTTTTTGAGCTCAATTCTTTGCTTTAAACTCCTTCTTGCTATAGTATTGCCTGATTCCGCGACGGTCTTTAGGCTATCCACATTTTTTACTTCCAGACGACATGAAGCACAATCAGACGGGGCTTTGATGTTCCTCCAACATATTATTTCAAAGATGGAGGGTGCAAGCACATCAAGCACCCACTTAAATAATATTGGAATCAGGATAGCGATAATCTTCAACGGTTCACCGCAATTCACTGGAGATGCTGGCTCAGGCGAGAGCGACATCAGGAAATGGATAATAGAGAACGACTGGCTCGAGGCGATTGTGGCATTGCCGACAGAAATGTGCTACAACACGGGCATTGCAACCTATGTTTGGATTGTGACGAACAACAAGAAGAAGTCACGAAAAGGGAAAGCCCAGCTGATAAACGCAGTGGACTTCTGGAAGCAGATGAGAAAGAGCCTTGGAAACAAGCGCAGAGACATTGACGATGACCAGATAAGGAAGATAACAGGCATTTATACGGGCTTCAAAGAAGGCGAATTCTGCAAGATATTCGACAACGAGTATTTCGGCTACACCAAGGTCACTGTGGAGCGTCCTCTTGTCGAGAATGGAAAAGGGGAGAAAGGGAAGACACACGCTGTGAACTCCAACAAAGTTGATTCATCTTTGAGGGACTACGAGAAAATCCCCTTGAAGGACGACATTGACGCATATTTCAAGAAGGAAGTCCTGCCTCACGTTCCAGATGCCTAAATGGACAGGGGTAAGGACAAGGTAGGGTATGAGATAAACTTCACGAAGTATTTCTACAAATACAAGCCTTTGAGAAGGCTGGATGAAATAAAAAAGGACATACTGTCGATGGAAAAGGAAACCGAAGGTCTGCTGAAGGAGATATTGGAGTGAGACCACAGATGAAGAAGATACCGAAGAATTTTAACCACTATTCGTCAGGTTTCACGCATACCCTGTCCCTCTTGGCATCCCCGTAGAGAGTAATCTTGCATGCGCCTGCCGAGATCGGAACCTCCCCTGCCGCTCCTCGCCGGTGAGCCGTCCTTTTTTGTTGGGCCACACTGATGAACTTCACTCCACGGGAATTGGCGGCGACATGAAGCGCATGGGATCTGATCATGTGCTTGTGATTGCAAGGCAGTTTTGCGATGCTTTTCTTAGGGAGTATTTTGACATGCGGGGTGTCTAAATAACCGATCTCCGACATCTCGTCCGGACCATCGGCTGAAATCAGACAGTCGTGGAGAACTCCAAGCGTCTGTTCCCGCTCCAGTGACACCGCCAGATTGCAGACGTACTCGTATCACTTCCCTTTTCCGGCGGCGGCGACCGCGACATGCCTCCTATCCATGATTTTATCTGCAGAGTTTTTCATACAGGCATGATATCACTATTATTGGTGATATCAAGGCTGTAATAAAAAGATGGAAATTTATGAAGAAGAAAAAATGCGTATAGTAGATAGCGCGGTAGGGCAATGCAGTGCCCGCTCTCCTGAGTAAAAGGCAAAAAACATTTTCAACTAGGAAACTCGCGGAATACGCGGAAAAATTAACAGTTAAAGACCACCTAAGAGGCTGGACAACAGCGCAGAGCGAAGCTCCTTGGACTGCGGGGCACGCAGTTCCATTCTGAACGGAGCCACCGCTTTATCTTCGCGGCGATCATCTGAACTTCAATGTACCAAAACGCGACGGGACGTGGCTTGAGCCGTCGAAGGTAGGAGACCAGGCTGTCTCCTCCCAAAAGCTCTTTGATTTTCCTGTTTTTGTCCTGTTCACATTGATTTTGAAGCTCTTTCCGGATTCAGGTGTGAATCCGAGATCTGAGAAGTGGATTTTACCTTCGACGATCCATCGGTCTGCCTCTTTGTCAACTTCGACCTCTGTGCCGGTCTTCCATCCTCCGGGTGATGACTTGCCGAAAGATTCGCCAATCACGCCTTCGGAATTTATGTAAATGTGCCTGTAATTTCCATCAGACTGCGGATCGAGAAATAGCTCGATGCAGTCGTCCTCCCAAAATGCTTCGCTGTTCCTGTCTTTGGCTTTTGCCACAAGCTCCTTCATGAAGCGCTCCTTCGCAGTGACCAGAAAAAAGAGATTATCCTTGTCTGCCGCGAATTTCGCAAAAGTGGGATCTTCCGCCTCGATCTCGAATCCCTGATTGGTACGAGCTTGAGTTCGGGAGCGCTTTTCCATGCAGGATCGTCAGGGTTCCTGTCAAGTGAGATCTTTGCGTCTGTCGAAATTATGCAGTCAGGGATGTCCTTGCTTCGTTCAAGCTTTCCAAGTGCGGGTTTCGGGTTTCCAGACATGATTATTTTTCCGAATCTGGCGAGATTGAAATCTTCCCGTCCTTGCGGGCTGTACTGGGAGATCTCGTTTCCGCCTTCGGGGGGGAAAGCATTGCTGTTGAAATTCATGAGCCAGACATCGCCATTTCCGGGGGCGCCGCATCCAAGCGCGGCAAAAGGAATGCGCGCCTCTGCTGTCCAGCCATTGGTGCTCTTTCTGGAGAGCAATTCCCAAGGGATGCCATCATATTTCTGTCCGTTGCCACCCAGCTTGTCGGACTGAGCGCCGTTACAGCTTGCCGCAAGATTATACTTGAGGTCGCCAGCATGCGTGCGCCCGATCAGAATCTCCATTGTGTTCAGCCCAGAGGCGAACCAGTCTCCGTCGCGGGGGATTTCCTTTTCCTTCAGCTTGTCGCCGCCTCCTGCGTCCATGTCGAGCCCTACATAGAGATACTTGTCGTCATGGAGCATCCGCACCTTCGAAGGATATTTTGAAGGCTCGCCGCTATCGAAATTCGTGAATCCTGAAAGTACGCTCGATTTAGCCCAGACAGAATCCGAAATGTCTCCATCCATCTCAGGCGTTCCAAAACTGCAGACACCCATCTTCAGCTTTTGCGATTCAGACTTTTTGACTCCTTCATATTCAGTCTCTGCGACGATTGTCATGTCGCGGGCTTTTGCGATCGGACGACTAAAAACGACTTCGCTCATTCGACCATCGTTCGCGAGAGCTTCAGAAAAATTGAGGATCTTTTTGTCAGAAGGATCATCATCGCCATAGATACTTATCGTTCCTTCCGGCACCGTTTCGCTTTCACGCAGGTGAACGATCTGGACTTTGATCTCAAATTTGTCTTTGCTCACCGAGACCGTAGGAGGACGGAGGGCGACGAAGACGCCAGGCTTCTGCATGTGCTCCACTTCCGGGATTGCGTCTATGAGTTCGAATTTGTCGGCAAATGGATCGTCAGGAATCTTCTCGCCCCTGAAAGATGAGCTTTTCTTTTCGATGCGCAGAGCCTGGCTTCTTGTGCCGGTATGGACGTCGTGGGCGATGAGCTCCCAGGTGCCGGCTGCGTCGTTTGGCGATAGGTGTATCCGCGCCTTGGCAACGCCTTTTTCTGCATTCGCAAAGACCGTCGCGTAGCGTGCGCGGACTCCTGACGGACTGAAGAACTCGAAGCGGACAAGATGTCTGGCGCTGGCAAGTCCGGAGCCAGTTTCGATCTTCGCCTCCGCCGCGACGGAAATTGCACCATCCGCAGATGCGGCAGGAATTCCGGAAAGGGAGATCTCTTCAATCTTGTAGGGTAGAACGCTGATCAGCTCAGCTTCGCTTGGGCGGACAGAGACAGTGCAGGAACTGCCTTCTCCAAGATATTTGCCACGGCGCAAGTCATAAAGATGCCCCTTGCGGTCAAATCTAAGTTCCACGTCTCTTGGGGCAGTATTCTCAAGCCCATCTATTTTAACATTGCCAAGATCGTCCTGGATAAGCTTTGCATTGAAAGAAAAGCCAAGAAGCCAGGCGTTTTCTCCAAAGCTGTATCGCCGCGACTTGATCAAATTGCATGGCTTTCCATTTTCCATCGCGGTGCTTGAGGGCGCGAGTTTCGCAAACTCCCTGATCGCATTGCCGACAGCGGTGCGGATGGCGGCGACCTTGTCTGGCTCCAGGCGGTCCTCGCAGTAGCGCAAAATGGAAGCGGACATGTAGAGAGACGATCCAGCTCCATGTTTTTTCATGAAAAATGCCGGCGTATCTCCTTGCGCGGCAATGGCTTCAGAACCGTCTTCGCTGATCCCAGACTCCGGCACATAGAAGTTTTTCTGCGGCGAATAGCCTTTTGCCAGCGGAGATGACGCGTCTTTGAAAATAAGTTCCCCGTCCGACGATGGAGCAAATACAAAGCACGGCTCGGGCCAGACATCCTCCTTGTATCCCTCGGAAATATCGTAGTTGGTCCGTCTGATGCCAAAGAACTTGTCGAGCGCGCCCTTGAATCCAGGTCTTGCCTTGCAGTGCCCGTCCAGAGTGCCGGTCATTGTATCGGCGATGACAACGCCTCCGGATTCGGCAAATTTCCTGATCGCTTCCGCCTCGGCATCGCTCAGCGAAATTGTTTTTGGCAGGACGAGCAGTCTGTAGCCTTTTTTGAAAAGCTCCCCAGCGAGAAGGGAGCTTTTTCCTACGAAATCATACTGGTATCCAAGGTCGTCAAGGAGCTTGGTCCAGCTTAGATTGTCGTTGTTCTGAGAGTTGTTGCGCCCCTCCCAGCTTCCGGAGCGCTTGATCCACGTGGCGCCGTCGCTTTCGGAATCAATCATCCAGTGCGCCTGTGAACTGCTCTGGGAAAGATATATGGCGATCGGATATAGAGGCTCCTCGCTCTCCATGAGCATCTTGCCAATTCCATCACTCACTTCAAGGAAGGATTCCCTTAGAGTGACAGCCTTTTCCGTGGGCTTCATGCTCTTTTCGTCCTCGAAAAATCCACCCTCCTTCGGATTGAACAACTGCCAGACGACATTGTTGGAATCGCGCATCAGAACATAATACCACACACAGTAGACGCCAGCGTCTCCGCCAGGAAAATGGGTCCGCGTGGTTATCCAGCGCTTATCGGGAGCCAGCCGCTTGTTGAAGGATCTGAGAATCTCCTTCGAACACGAGATGTCGTAAGCTTCGATCCAGTTCATACCCGAGGTGAATAGCTTGTCGTAGTCGAATCCGCCATATGGCGACGGAGCCTGAGCTCCAAGTATGCCGACGGGAGTGGCGGGATCCGCCTTGCGTGTGGCTTCGGCGATGTCGGTGAGCGCCTTCGCCCATGCGCCGTCCTGGAAGGAGCGCCAGTCAGCCCAGCTTGCATAGTTCCGTTTTTCCGGAGCTGTGCGCTTGTCCCACGGGATCACAAAAAGCTTCTTGTCCCCTGTGATCATCTTGAGCATCCTGTCCCTGTATTCGGGCATGTTTAATATGCGCGTCTCGTCGTTCGTATATGGAACGACCTCGCTCCAATCGGAAAATGAGCAGTCCCATTCCTTGTTCAGCGCGTCCAGCGAGGGATACTCCTTCTTGAGCCAGTCGCGGAAAAGCGACAGCGAGATTTCGGAAAAGTCGTAGTCAAATGGATTCGTGAAGTTGGTGTTGCTGATTTCGTCGCCGATCGAATAGCCCAGCGACTGGTGGTCTTTGTCCTTTGATGCAGTTTTTTGCATCGAAAAAGATGTGTAGATGTTCTCGTCCGGATTGTAAAAATTATATGGACGCTGGAAAAGATAGATCGGCTTGAGGCGCGCGAGCCGGGGACGGATATGAATGAAAGACAGCATGTCGAATTTCGGAGCATTCTTGAGCGTCCAGGGCTCGGAAGACGAGCGGATAAGCTCAGCACCCTCCCGCATCTCCTGGAGCGCCTGATTGTATTTTGCGAATTCCGCAGGAAACTTGTTCTCGGGGTCGAAGGACTTCATCGCCTCCTTTTTCCAGGTTCCATGTCCAAGTACGTCTTCGCGGATAGTGCATCCCCGGAAATTGACATCATTTATGAACCAAGCTCTGCGGTCTTGAAACTCCGTATCCTGGATGTCGCGCTTCCTCTCGGACGCATATTCATGGTAGTAGTCCATGTCGCAGACCGCAAACTGCGCCCCCGTGTTCCACATGTATGCCATCCCTCCGTTCAGCCCCATCTGGCGCATTGCCCGGAGAGATTTCTTGTTGCAGGTCGCGCCGCCGTAAATCATGTTGACGAAATTCTCCGGCCTGGATTGTCCGGCGCCTCTCGCATTGATGAGGAGCCTGCATGAGGAGACTTGGCGCGGCGCCTGACCTGCCTCATGGCGGATCAGCGAGATTGCAAGCCCCTTCATGCGGGGAATGCGTAGAGACGTCATCTTTTTCCCGGATGGTCCGCTGTGCTTTTCGGACAGCCATACCCGGTCATATGCGTCCACTGCAATAATACTGTATTCCGCTCCTGAAAAAAGGTCCTTCAGCTCGAGCTCGACAGGGATCTCTTCGGCATAATCGTAGAGTGGCTTGTCGCAGGTAATCCGTTCTGCCGAAAGCTTGGAAGGGAGAAGCAGGAAGAGGCATAGAGTCGAAAGCACTAGAGACGACCTCGAAACAAACTGCATTGGAAACCTCCATTTATTTTTTTCCGAAGATTAGAAGCGCGACAAAGGCAGGCATGAATACAAAGCATGCATAGAATTTCCAGACGCCCAGAAACCACCAGAAATTCCGTTCGTGTGGAATATTCCAGGACCAGAACCCATAGTCAATCCCAATGCATTCCAGAATCATCGAGGAGAGGCTGAAAAACAGAAGGCAGACTATTTTTGCCGCCAGGGAACTGCCCATGGAAAATGTGCGAGGCACAATTTGAGCCGCAAGAAATGATATCACTGACAGAAGCGCCCCTCCAAAAATTATGAAGAGCGGAATGCCTGTGCCTGGAATCCAGAAGATGAAGTCCTGGCTGTATCTGGCGACGGGAAGCAGAAAAGAGTTGATCAGCTCGCCTGCAAGCACACTGGCGGAAGCTAAAAGCGAAAGAGTCATGATACTCCGCAGTCTGCGTCTGAAAACTCTTAAAAAAAATAGCCCCGAATATGAGAGGACAAAGAGTTCGACTATCGTGTGAAGCGCTCTCATTTGGATTGTCTACAGACCCTGATTGCAAGCTGTTCGAGTGCCGCCCGTTGCGTAAGCACAGATCCCGAGACCATGGATTTGTTCGCCCTAAGCAATTCCGAGACGACATGAGGAATTTCTGAATCAGAAAACCTAGATGAATCTTTCAAGAGCATGTAGAATCTGTATGGGTTCATATTGGCGATCGAAGTGCCAATTTCTGCCTTTTTTTCTTCGCTGAGCCCCTCCAGAGCCGACTTGACCGCCGGGTACTGGGCGTTAGGCGAGAGTCCCATGATCTTGCCGGCAACCTTTACCGCGGAAAGACTTCTGAGCGATCCGAGCGCCGAGTAGAGTATCGCCATTTCCGAGCCGCGGTTCGAGTCCAGAGACACTGCAATCGCCTCGAATGCCGATTCAAGTTTTCTTGAGAGAAGCGCGTTTGAAAATTCCCAGGCTCCCGCCTCCGGCGTCCTGCTGGCAACCTTCCTGCAGGCATCAAGCCCAATCTCCTTCGACGGGTGCACAAATGCGAGAAGCTTGTCAATCTCATTCCTGATCCTGCCCGAGTCAGTCCCCACAGATTCTGAAAGAAATGACATCGCATCGCGCGAAATGGTCGCTCCTTTCGACTGGAGATAGTCATAGATGAAGCCCTTGAGCTCCTCCTGCCAGTTTTTTGAAGAACTGTCAATTTTCTGGAGGTAGTGCAGTTCCGCCTTTTTCTGGGACATCTTGTAGAAGGACGAACGGCGGTCCAGACCTGAGCCGCTGATCAGCACCGTGAGGTAGTCCGGCAGGGGCTCCGACAAAAGTTCTCTCACCTTGTCAAACGCCTCCTCGAAATCTTTGCTCTTCTCCATTTTCGACATGAGATCAAACGGGAAGTTCTTCAGCCAGATCTTCTTTTCAGCACTCAGGAAGGGAGGCGTCATGATCGAATCAATGAGGGATGACAGAATTGACGCCGGCTTGAGCTTGTCCGCGTCTCCCGGAATCAGTTCGAGCGAATCGTCCGATTCATACGAGCTTCCGCACAATTCTTCCATGACCGAACGGGCTCTCGCCTTGACGGAAACATCGTCGTTTCCGGAAACCAGTATGTAGCGTCCCATTGACTTAAATCCCCTTTGATATTTCAATTTTCAGACCGATTCGCTCCCAAGACGACTGCCAACGCCGGACAAGCTCTGGACTCATTTCCCAAAAATCGAGTCTTATCTCGCACGAAGGCACAAAGCACACGAAGTAAAGAAAATCTTTGTCCGACTGCCTGATGTGCGTCCAGGTCAGGCAAATTTCATTCTTCCTTTGCGTCTTTGCGAGAAAATTCAGCACTCGTTACCGGTGCTGAAAACAAGCGCAGATAAAAATACCTCGTGTTGAATAAATTCCCAAGGTCACAGCAACCTATAAAACGAAAAAGCACCATCATGAGCAATCTACAGCTTGTTTTGGGTGTTGACAAGGACAATCCGATATTTTCCATATATTCACCGGAAGACAATCCCGGAATGCCCGAGCTATATTTCGGGCTTGCTCTTCTTGAACTCGTTTGCCGTAGAACGGCTCATCGTTGACTGTCATCTTCAGCGCACGGCCCGCGTAAGGTTCGCCCGGATTCGCCGGATGGACGTCGATGCGTTCGCCTGCAGGTCAATCCGTCGTTGTTCCAGTCGCAGGAGAGACCATTTCAACTGCCGGAAGAATTCTGTCGAGTATTATCACTCTCGGCATGACATCGCTGGGATGCATAAACACCTTATTTTCTTATTTTCCCATATAAAATAATGATATTCACCCATAATGCCATCCATTATTTATAGGTAATATCCTTCACAGCAATAAGTTAACTTGCAACGACCACAATATCCGGAACATTCATTAACAGCGGGACAAAAAACATCGTTTCGCCTTTCTGCGACTGAACCGGTCAGAAATACTGAAATTTTGCTATTAGTGAGAGGACATTAACACTTAAGTCATTTATTCCCAAGATGATATAAGATAATAAATAAATCATATACGCACTATATAGATAAATATCCTATAGCGTCAGTCTAATGTCATTTATAATAGACTTATAAC
>DYRX01000118.1 GCA_020718525.1 Victivallis vadensis | reverse complement strand
AAACCATAGGCTAGGTCCCTCCGCCACTCCGCGGCTAAAAAAGTGCCACTTCCATTTTCACGTGTCAAATCGGATAAGTAGCAAGAATCATATATTGTTATTCCTTGATTATAAAGATGATACAATTAAATCTCGCTGTTTTTACGATCTCGCGGATTCAGATGTCCTAAGTTCTGCAGATCTCCATTTTTCCATTGATATTTTTCAGTAAAACAATGTAATTATTTATCTGAAGAGCCATAATTCTTTTTGAGAGCGGCGATGAAATCTTCCTCGTCCTCGCAGAGCGCGAGCACGGTGTCTCCGGGTCTGAGATCTGTCGAGCCTCTCGGCGCGATGATTTCTTTTCCCCTGTATAAAGCGACAATGTTGCATTTTTCGGGAAGACTGAGCTCGGCGATCGTCTTTCCCGACGCGCTGTCGTCTTCGTGTATTGCGTATTCTGCAAACTCCGTCTGGGACGCGTCTTCAATCTTCAACTTGCCGATGTGTTTTTTTCTTGTTTCTCCGCTTGCGAAAGCCTTGGAGCATGCGTCGGCGAGATTGTTTCTGCTCAGTTCGCCGATGCAGATTTTCCTGCGCTTGTTGGACATGACCGGGATGGAGTCGAAATTGCTCGATGCAAAGATGAGGGCGGCCTCTTCAAGGCTGTCGTCGGGCTCGAGCGTCACCAGTTTTTTCCTGGCGATGTCCGAGACGATTCCGGAGTGGAGCAGTTCCTGCCTTGAATAGAGATCCTTGATGAGCATCATGCCCATGAGCTTGCCGTCGGACGAGACGACGAGAGCAGTCCTTTTCTGATTGTGCATGAAGTGCGATTCCATGTCCTTGAGGGGGAGATACGGCGGCACCGAGAAGCATTGGCCGAAGGGTGTCATGCAGTCTTTGACCTTGATCAGTTCGAGTATGTTCTTCCCCTCCGCCAAATTCAGATCAATCCCCCTGGCCTTGAGCTTGCAGGTGTATATGCTTTCCTTGTGCATCCATTCGGCAAGGAGGGCGCTGACGACCGATGCAAACATCAGCGGGAGGATCATGCTGTAGTCCCGGGTCATCTCGAAGACAAGAAGAATGGCGGTGACGGGAGCCCTGTCGCAGGCGGCGAAGACAGCCGCCATGCCAATGACAGCATATGCGCCGCTGTTGGCGGATCCGCCAGGGAAAACTACAGCTACAACTTTGCCGAATGCCGCGCCAGTCATTGCTCCCACGAAGAGAGTCGGAGCGAAGACACCTCCCGAAGAGCCGCTTCCGAGGCAGATTGACGTGCCGATGATTTTTGCAAAAATGAGAATGATGAGAATGGAAATGCACAGCTCTCCGTTGAGGGCGAGCTCTATGCCGGGAAATCCTCCTCCGTAAAGCAGTGGAAGAAGAAAAAGCATTGGACCGTATATGAGCGCCCCCATGACGGGCTTGGAAACTGAGGGAATCTTTTTCAGCTTGTCAAAAAATATTTCGCTCAGGAAGAGGGTGCGGATGAACAGGACTCCAACGAGAGAGCATATTGCGCCAAGAAGGACGAAAAGGGGAAGCTCCATCTCGTTGCTCATTTCATGGTGCGGAATGTGAAAGGCAGGCTCGTTCCCTAGAAATGCATGGCTTATCACGGACGAGCTCACCGAAGCGATCACAAGAGAGCTGAATTCGCGGATGCCGCTGTTCCTCATAATGACTTCGGTGACAAAAATGACTCCTGCTATCGGAGCGTTGAATGTCGCCGCAATTCCTGCCGCCGCCCCCGCCGAGAGGAGGGTGATCGTGCGCGACTCGCCAAGCTTGAGAAACTGCGAATATGAAGAACCGACCGCCGCGCCAATCTGGACTATCGGACCCTCGCGCCCGGCAGAGCCGCCGGTGCCAATCGTCAGGATTGAAGCTAAAATCTTGCCCACTGCCACAAACGGGCGGATAATTCCCCTCCTGAGCGCGACAGCAAGCATTACCTCTGGAATTCCGTGCCCCTTTGCCTCCGGAGCCAGGTATTTGACGATGTAGCCGACAAAAAAGGCACCGCAGGCAGGCAGAATCAGAAGAAGCCAGGATTTGCCTTCAGACAATTCCAGGAGAAAAATGCTGAGATGCTTGATGGCGAGAATGAAAATGACAGAAAGAAGACCTGTCGCGCTTCCGACAATCATGGCAGAGACCGACATGAAAAGATAGTTGGACTTCTTGAAGCGATGCCACAATGATGGGGTTTCGCTTTCAGAAGGAGCCTGCATCGAAGAACCGCTCATCGTCCCTCCCGCCCCTTGCAGAACGGAGTGAACAATGGGACAAAGCGCGAGGATATCAGTATCGTCATGAGGGCTGAGCCGTCGTCGGCATATTGTGACGAAATGACTTCCGCGTTTCTGTGGGCGAAGGAAATCATATCGTGCCTGTCCGGCGGGATTGCCACGCTCAGCTTCCTAAGCGCCTCAACGGATCTCTCCGAGAGGGCGGCGAGCAGTTTGTCAATGCCATCGCCTTTCACGGCTGAAACAAAGAAGGCGTCAGGATTGAGCGACTCCAGCTTTCTTCTGAGAACTATGTCATCTATCACGTCGGTCTTGTTGAAGACGGTCAGAATTTCCTTGTCTTTCGCCCCGAGTTCGGCGAGGACGGACAATGTCGTTTCCCGGTGATCTTCGAAATAGGGATCGCTCATGTCAACGACATGAATGAGGAAATCTGCGAGGGCGGCTTCTTCGAGCGTTGACTTGAACGCCTCGACAAGTGTGTGCGGAAGCTTGCGTATGAAGCCGACCGTGTCTGTCAGCAGTATGCTTCTGTTTTCCGGGAGCCTGAGCTGTCTTGTCGTGGGATCCAAGGTTGCAAAGAGCTTGTCCTCGACCAGGACAGTCGCCCCGCAGAGACGGTTCAGTATTGAGGACTTTCCTGCGTTGGTATAGCCGACTATCGCCGCGTGCGGGACAAGATTTCTCTCCCTGAGCTTCCTCTGGCTTTCCCTGTTCTTCTTGACCTGCTTCAGCTCTCTCTGATAATGCGCGATCCTGTTTTTGACGATTCTGCGGTCGGCTTCGATCTGCTGTTCGCCTTCGCCGCGGGTGCCCATTGCGCCGCCTTTCTGCCTGGAAAGGTGCCCCCACGCCCGCGCAAGGCGCGGAAGCATGTATTGCATGCGTGCAAGCTCGACCTGTATCACCGCCTCGCGCGTTAGCGCCCTGCGGGCAAAAATGTCAATGATGATTTCCTGGCGGTCTATGACCGGAAGTTTCGCGATCTTTTCCCAGTTCCTCTGCTGCGAGGGACTAAGTTCGCAGTCGAGAACGATGCAGTCTGAAAATACCGCCTTCGCCTTTTCCGCTATTTCCTGGGCTTTTCCGGAGCCGATGAAGAGCTGGGCCTGCGGAGATCGCAGAAAGACAATCTCTTCGCCGCTCGAGCTCATTCCGAGGGTTTTTGTCAGCTCCTTGAGTTCGTGGAGATGTTCATGAGCCGAAAACTGCATCAGGCCGGGCTCCTGGATTCCCACATGGAATGCCGTCGAGCACGCGGGAGCGTTTTCCTTGAGTAGATCAATCATGGCGGCGGACCGGCAGGCGATTGTTTGTGGAGCCAGCTGGCTCTTTGGAATAGCTATTTGGCATCGAGAACCGACCTCAGCTCCTTCGCTATGTCGCTTATCCTGTGCGGCTTGGGAATGAAGGCCTTGGCTCCCTGCTTCAGGAGGTCGTCAACCTCCTCCTGCGAGACATAGCCGCTGGAAAGTATGACCTTGACGTCCGGATTCAGCGTCTTGAGCTGGTAGAATGTGTTGTGCCCGCCCATCTTGGGCATGATCATGTCGAGTATCACGCAGTCTATCTGACCCGGGTTGCTCCGGTATATTTCAACAGCGTCGAGACCGTTTTCCGCCAGTATCACAGAATAGCCCAGGGTCTGGAGCGCCTCGATCATGAAATCCCAGATCGCGTCCTGATCGTCCACGAGCATGATCGTCTCGGTGCCGCCGGGCAGTTTGCTCTTCAACTTTTCGCTTGGATTCATTCATCACCTTCCTGAAATGAGCCGCCATTGGACAACCCGCATGAAAAAGCCGGATAAAAGACAGCACAAATATAACGCGTCAAGACGACTTGCAAAGAAGAAGCCGTGAACTATTTGAAAAAAAGCTCGGAAAGATCAATGCCCGAGTCTTTGCCAAAAAAGTCGGTGTCGGGAACGCCTCGGCATGCTTTATTGATTTTCTAGCAAATATCCAGCAACTGACTGCGGCTTCCGCAGTTTTTTCAGAATTAAACTGCCAGAAAGAACACGCTGAACACCAACGGCAGTTTCAAAGGAGTAAGCTACATTCGTCTACTGAATCCATACTGTGTGAAGATTAGCTGAACTACATAGTCCGGCGAATATTTACCGGCAGTGCGCATCCAATGCGATTTTAAGTTTTTCCGAGGGCAGTCCGACGATGTTGTCGTAGGAGCCCTCTATCCCGCTTATAATCATGGATCCGTTTTCCTGGATCGCATAGGCACCTGCTTTGTCGAGGACATTTGTCGAATCCATATATTTTCGAATGAGGGACTCGTCAAGCTCCTTCATTGCGACAATGCTGAGATCCGCGAAAACGCATCTGAGACCGTTTTTTCTATGGACGAGCGCCACCGCAGTGATTACGCTGTGTCTCTTTCCTGAAAGTTTTTTCAGTATTTCCACTGCGTCATCGGCATCCTTCGGCTTTCCAATCGAGGAGCCGCTGAATTCGATCACGGTGTCGGCGCCAATGACATAGGATGACGGATAATCCTCGGAAACGCGGAGAGCTTTTTTAAGGGCGTTCAGGAATGGAGTCTGCGAGTAGTAGGGTCTCTCGTCCGACGACTCTTCAACGCATGGATTCAATGAAATAAATTCGCACTGCATCTGCGAAAGAATTTTGTTCCGCTGAGGAGATGCGGACGCAAGAACAAGACCAGGAGGGGAGCTCACTCTACTGCGCTTACGACCTTCTTTACCTTGATGTTGACAGACTTGACGGAATTTACACCAAGCCTGTCGGAGAGTGTCTCAAGAATTTTGGCTTGCAGAGACTCGAGAATCATGGTGAGCGGATCTTTGCCGTTCATAATCGAGATTTGCAGGTCAATGCTGAGAAAATCCTTGTCGTTGATCAGCGCGATCTTTTCTATGCGTATCTCGTTGAAGGACGAAGAGGATAAGCGGACAAGATCCGCGACTGCCGAGGCACTGATGAAAATTTTCCCGTTTGCTCCCTTTATCGAAATGCCCTTGCAAAGGTTCAGCCTCGAGACGTAGAAAAGAAAAATGATGCGCGTGAGAATTGCAAGGACAAAGAAGACCAGGACACCGCCCATGAAGCCCATCTTGAAGTTATAGAAGGCTTCGCTCTGAGATTCAAGGAAAAACTTGTAGAGCGCTTGATAGTTCATCTATTCTCCTTCAGGTGCTTCCTCGTCAAGCTCCTGCACTATCACATTGACGGCGCTCACATTCATGCCTGTCATTTTTTCGAGCTCCTGAAGCACGCAGGACTGGACATTGGACGCGACAGTGGGGACATGACTGCCATACATGAGGTTGACCTTCAGCTCGACTGCGACGCTGTCGCCGTTTATCTCAACTGAAATGGCTCTGTCACCCATTCTTTTACTGCCAATTATCTCGGCAATGTTGTCAACAAGCGTGCTTCCTGAAAGACGGACGACGCCGTCAACCTTCAGCGCCGCCTTTCTGACGATTGCGGCAATTACATTTTCGTGGATCTTAATGAGACCAAGCTCGCTTCCGTCCTCTTTGACGGCTCCGGGCATTTTGCTTACGCTGTTCTTTTTCGAAAAATCCTTCATTGCTCGTCTCCTATCATGCTTTAACAGAACTGTTGTGGAACTGCCCTGAGTTCAGGACATTTTCGATGTAGCCGGTATCATATTTTCCTTCGATGAAATCTCTGGAGTTCACGACGAACTGGGTGAAAGGGATGGAAGTATGGACTCCCTCGATCTGGAACTCCTCGAGCGCGCGGAGGGTTCTTGAAATCGCCTGTGTGCGGGTGTCCGCAGAGACAATCAGCTTTGCGATCATGCTGTCGTAGTTCGGAGGAATGACGTATCCGGGGAAAACGTGCGAGTCAACTCTGACGCCAAATCCGCCGGGCGGGCAGTATTGCGTCACCTTACCAGGACAGGGAGCAAAGTTGTAGTGGGGATTTTCGGCGTTCACGCGGCATTCGATGGCATGCCCTCTGAACTGAATCTCCTTCTGTCTGTATGGAAGTTTTTCCCCCATCGCTATTTTAAGCTGCTGCTTGACTATGTCAATTCCAGTGATCTGCTCGGTGACAGGATGTTCGACCTGAACCCTTGTGTTCATCTCCATGAAATAGAAGTTTCTGTTTTTGTCAACTAGAAATTCTATGGTGCCGGCGTTCGAGTAGTTTACAGCCCTGGCGGCGGAGACAGCCGCATCGCCCATTCTCTTGCGCAAGTCGGGTGTCATTATCGGAGAGGGGGACTCTTCGATCAGCTTCTGATGCCTGCGCTGAATACTGCAGTCCCTTTCTCCAAGATGGAGTACGTTTCCATGCTCGTCGGCAAGTATCTGAAATTCGATGTGCCTGGGGTTTTCAAGATATTTTTCGATATAGACCGTTGCGTTTCCGAACGCCTTTTCGGCTTCCAGCTTTGCGGCGTTGAAGCCTCTCACCAGACTCGCCTCGTTATGGGCGATGCGCATGCCGCGTCCTCCGCCCCCGGCCGCCGCCTTGATGATGACAGGAAAGCCAAGTTTTTTGGCAATTTTCTTGGCGCTTGCCTCGTCAGGTACGTCGGCTTCACTTCCGGGAGTGACAGGAATTTTCGCCTTCCTCATCGTCTCTTTGGCTTTGACCTTGTCGCCCATCGCATTTATCTGCTCCGGACCGGGGCCGATGAACTTGATGTTACAGCTTCTGCAGACTTCTGCAAAATGCGCATTTTCGGCTAGAAATCCGTAGCCTGGATGTATTGCATCAACGTCGCATATTTCAGCGGCGCTGATTATTCTTTCTATCATAAGGTAGCTGTTCGAGGGGGGAGGCGGACCAATGCAGACCGACTCGTCGGCAAGATGGCGCGGCATGCTGTCCGCGTCCGCCGTGGAATATACTGCAACCGTCTTTATGCCCAGCTCTTTGCACGCCCTGATGACTCTGAGAGCGATTTCACCCCTGTTGGCGATAAGAATCTTGTTAAACATGAAGGCTCCGCTGTTCTGTGAATCTATGTTGAAAAGCCCGGACACCGCAAAGCGCCCGAAATGAAACGGACGCTACATTTCTGCGAATGCTCTCTATTCAATGACGAAAAGGGGCTGGCTGAACTCGACCGGCTGGCCGTTTTCCACCATGACATCCTTGATGACGCCGCATTTCTCCGCCTTGATTTCGTTCATCACCTTCATCGCCTCGATGATGCACACGACAGTGTCCGCATTGACCTTGGTTCCAATTTTCACGAAGGGCTCTGCGTCAGGCGATGGCGACTTGTAGAAAGTTCCCACGATGGGCGCGTTTATGGTCAGCTTCTGAACTGGACGCTCCTCTTTTGCAGGCTCGTCCTTTCCATTTTTCTGTGAAGAGTCCGCTTTGGATGGAGCGGATTCGGCGATTGTCTGAACGGGAGGAAGCGGCTGAGGCGGGAGAGAATTCTGATGGGAGACTGCTCCATGCGCCCCCCTCTTGATGCAGATGTGCATTTCGTCGCCCTCGATCTTGAACTCGGTAAGATCATGCTCCGACATCAGTTCGACAATAGTGCGTATGTCGTCAATTTTCATTTCTCCACCTTTTTTATATGATTGAACAGGGCGTCCAACGCCAATTCATAACCAAAAAATCCAAGTCCGCATATGCTTCCCAGGCATGCGGATGCAGTCATAGTCCTGCGCCTGAACTCCTCTCTTTTATGAATGTTGCTTATATGAACTTCGACCGCGGGAATGCGGACAGCCTCCAAAGCGTCATGAATCGCAATGCTTGTATGCGTGTAGGCCGCAGGATTTATGATGATGCCGTCAATGCCCTCGGAAATGCACCTGCCTATCCTCTCGACAATCGCACCTTCGCAGTCGCTCTGAAAGAAGGAGATTTCAACGCCAAGTGCGCCAGCGCGCCTCGTCATGCTCTCCTCGAGCGATTTCAAGGTTTCCGAACCATAAAGCTCAGGACATCTCGTCCCAAGAAGCTTCAAATTCGGTCCATTGACGACTAGAATTTTCATCTTTGCAATCCCCGGCAAGAGACATTTTTCATTCCAAAAGTCCCTTAAAATAGCCGCGAATTCCGCAAAGTCAAGCTTTTTTTACTGAGATCCGGATTCGTTTCTAGCTTCCGCAACTCTTCGTATTGCTGTCGCATACGCCGCTATTCTCATATCCATTCCGCTCGTTTTTGCGAAGTTTTCGAGATGCCTCGCATTTCTCTTCATCTTCTTCGAAAGCTTTTCAAGCACTGTCTCTTCGTCCCAGTACTCCCCTTGCTTGTTCTGGAGCCACTCGTAATATGAGACAATCACTCCTCCCGCGTTTGCAAGAATGTCCGGAACTACGACAATGCCCTTTTTGCAGAGCCTGTCATGGGCGAGCGGGGTCAAGGGACCATTCGCGCCCTCGGCTATCGCGGCGCATCTGAGATTCGATGCATTGCCGTCGTTGACCGTGCACTCTTTCGCGCAAGGGAGAAGAAGATCGCATTCAGCCGCAAGCACCTTTTCAGCCTCGCCATTTCCTTCATGTCCCGAGCCACCTTCCAAAATTTTCTCGACATCAATTCCCTTTTCATCGAAGAGAGCTGGCTTGCCTTTGAAGAAGATAGGATCAATTAGCCCAATGATTTTTGCCCCGCGCCTGAACGCAAGCTTCGCCGCGTAGGAGCCTACATTGCCAAAGCCCTGCACAACGACTCGCTTGTTTCTAAGTTCTCCAAAAATCTCTTCCGCGCAGTAGATCAGCCCGTAGCCTGTAGCTTCAGTCCTCCCCTTGGAACCGCCGTAGCTGACCGGCTTTCCAGTCACAATTCCGGGTGAAATCCTGCCAAAATTCATGTCCTCATACCTTTTGCGCATCCACGCCATGACCTGCGCGTTTGTCCCCATGTCGGGAGCTGGAATGTCCTGATCCGGACCAAGAATGTCAGCAAACGCCCTCATATATCCCTTGGACGCCCTTTCCAGCTCCTCCATCGACATCTTTCTCGGATCAATCTGCATGCCGCCCTTTGCCCCTCCGAAGGGGATTTCTGCAAGCGCGCATTTCCATGTCATCGCCGAGGCGAGAGCCTTCGTATGTTCGATGTCTGCGCTCGGATCAAAGCGAATGCCTCCCTTGTAGGGACCAAGATCGTTGTTGTGCTGAACCCGGGATGCGTTCACAAGCACAGTACTGCCGTCATCCATTAGCAGACTCACCTTGTTCTCGACCGCACGGTCCGGAGCTGTAAGGCGCGCCGCAATGTTCTGACCAGGAAAGAGCGCATCCAAATCGGTGAACTCAAACGCCTCTCCAAGAAAGCAGTTCACATTGGAAAGAAAACTACCGTCCTTGAATTGAGTCTTCCGGCATGAGGACTTCCCGTCATTCATAACTCCTCCATTTTCCTTGACATTTGATTTTTCGGGATCTGATTATATTCCATTTCGATATAATACAGCAGGGAATGAGATACGCAAGACGCGAAGCCAATTATTTTCGGGGCGAGAGGATACAGAGCTCCGATTCCGCAGTCCAAACTAAAGGATCACAACACCCCAAAAGCGACCCCCTTACCAGCACAATGTTCTAAAGGCGCAGGAGATGCATGCCTGACAGAGGGACGGTTTGGGGATGCAGGCTTCTACTGTGGAATTTTCAAAGTCCTGCATCGCCTTCGCAGTTCCTGCTATTTTTTCCAGTGATTCTCCCGGCGGCATGCGATACGGCAAGGGCAGTAGAGCAAGCTCCGAATCAGCCCTGAAAAAAACGGAAAAGGTGTTAACGCGCTCAGGAGGCGTCTTCATCTTCTGCCACGCGTAAAGCGCGTATATTCCATTTCTGAAATCCCATTCTCCTCCGCATTCCGGCGAATACGCGTTGAACGAGACGATCTTGACGCATCCGTCCGGACTGCTGAATATAAGATCCGGAGCGGCAAGCAGTTCCATATTTTCCCAGATGAAGCTGTCCGGGCTTCTGAAATCCCGCATGGAGGTGTATTCCAAAGAAAGCAGGGAATGGCAAAATGGAGATTCTGCGAACTTCGCAAAGAGCGTCCTCAGCGCACCGAGATGAGAGGCGTGAAGCGTCTGAAGCGATTCGACTCCGGCGTAGTGGAGCGCAACGGTGCAGTCTCCGCTTGGATCGCAGTTCCGCAGAGTCGCCGCGAAGCGTGAAAAATCCCTCGAAAAAGCCGAATTAACCCTGTATTCCATGTCGCCAAGCCTGTCGAGGGAAATGTCCTTTTGTCCAAATTTGACAAGATCAATGATCTCGTTTCTAAATATTGACAGGAGCCAGTTTTCATCACTTTTTAGGCGCTTCAGGCTGGCGACGCGCTCCGAGAGGGAAGGATTTCCGCAGTCCTGCTGGTGTTGCATGCAGTATCTGAAGAAATATTCTCTCCGGCATCGTCTGAAAGCTCTGTGCCTTGCAAATGACCAAATCTTCATTTCAGAGCATCTTTCTGAACTCGCGCGGACCGATGTTCACATTTTTTTTGAAGACTTTCGTGAAGTAGCTCTGATCTTTGAATCCGCATCTAGCCGCTATTTCGCCAAGAGACAGAGAAGTGAAGGCAAGAAGTCGCTTCGCCTCCTTCACGCGGGTGGAATTGAGCGCCTCGCTGAAGGTCATTCCCGTCTCAGACTTGAGCTTGTGCATCACGGAAGATGGGCTGGCTCCAACGTTTCTTGAAAGATCGTTCACGGAAACTTTCTCCCCGTAGATCTTCTGCATCTGGGCGAGTGTACGAGTCGAAAGCAGATCCTTCTCGTCTTCGCGTCCGCAGTTCAGGAAAGCCTTCTTCAGCGCATTCTCCATCCAGAAACAGAGCTCTTTCGGGTCCGAGACCTTGCCCAAATCTTCGACTTTGACGAAATATGCCGGCATCTGCTTCGCCCATTCGCCGTCGCCGCGAAGCATCTTCCGGGACGCGATCATCGAGAAAATGGCGACACAGTAGGCGCGCAGTCTGTCCATGTCCCCCTCTGTCTGATGAATCAAAATTGACATGAGCTGTCGTAATTTCTCTTCGCTTTCAAAACCCTTGCCGCTTGAGAACAG
>DYRX01000117.1 GCA_020718525.1 Victivallis vadensis | reverse complement strand
GATTACGACAACGATAGCGAGTCTTGGAACGTCCCGGCGTAGCCGGTTAAATTTTGCTCCAGAGAGCTTTGTAGATCATTCTGTGACCACACCTATGCTGGCATTCCTGTCAAACTAAGAGGCTGATACGCGACCTGTCGAAAATGAACACTGACTGGAAAGATGCGGGGAAAGTATGGCTTGGCTTCTATGACGAAATCAGGCTGGACGGCTGGTCGAAATCGAGGCGCGTGGCGGTTCTGAAGCGGCAGAAGCCGCCGACAGCTAAAAAAGGACAGCATGTCCAGCGGCTGGAATTCGGAGGAGACACGGCGCGGTCAGTCGCTGAATACGTACGATATTCGGAGCGGTAGAAGGCTTATTTGAAGAAAAGAAGCTCGTATGTCTTCATTTCCATGAGCTGCATGACCAGAATGGAGATCATGAGCACCAAGCTGACAGCCGAAGTGATTGTCCAAACTATTGAAGAATACATGATTTGCCTCTTGATCTTTTATTTATAGTTCCGGAAGTCCTTGGAGCGGAGCGGCGGCATCGTCTTCTGCCGGGGCGGCTGGAGCCGCAGGCTCATCAGCAGGCGCGGCGGGAACTGCGGCGGCAGGAGCCGCAGTCACTATTCCAGCTCCAGGCACAGGTCTTTTTCCAAAATAAACCCTGTCGCCGGGCTCAAGTTTGAGTTCAGACTCTTCTGGAACAAGATTTGCTATCGCGCAGTTTTCGTTCACTCTCACAACCTTGATTTTTCCGACATACTGGTCGTTGCGTCCGACAAGCATGACTTTTCCCTCGGGCAGTGCGACAATCTCTTCGCGTTTCTTCTTGCCACCAACCATGACCTTGTTGTTCTTGCCAAGGTCAATCACTACAAATCCCCATTTCGGATTGAGCTCGATGACTTTGCCTTCGAGTTTCTCGATAAGAGCAGATGCCGAGTCAACCTGCTTTTCACCAGGTGCCTTCTGTGAGTCGTCATCAATATCACCTTTGAGAATGGCGATTTCTTTTTTCTGTTCATCAATTTTCTTTTGAAGCGACTGTATCTTTGTCTCCGCCTTTGCGAGCTGAGCTGTCACGTCTTCTAGTTTCGCCTTGGTGTCCGCAAGTTCGGTCTTGGTCTTTTCGTAGTCTTCTTTGACCCCTTTGAGGGCATCGGAAGCGGTGGAGAGTTCCTGAGAATAGTCTTCTCCTTTGAGCGTGGGTTCCTGGATCTGGAAGATTATGCAGATTTTCTTGAGGTATTCACCAAAAGTGTCGGAGCGTTTCTTGAGGGCGGAAACTTTTTCTGCAAATTCGTCAAGTGGTGTCTTGTAGTTTTCGAGGCTTTTGAGGGTTTCCTTGTCGAGGCTGTAGCCGATAACGTCCGCTGAATCGGCGATCTGCTTCATTATGGCATTGTCCCTAGTGTTGACCTTCGAGACATTGTCGAGAAGAGATTCTTTGTTTTCCTTGTATGTCTTTATTTCGTCGAAAAGGTTTGGCTTGTAGCTCTGCGGGATTTCGAGTTTCACCGCAACATCGTTGAGAGCCGAGCCAAGGGAGTCCCTCTGCTCGATCAGATCAAGCGCCTGCTTCTTGAAGGGTTCGAGGACGGATTGGAGATTCGCATAGTTCGTGTGATAAAGAGTTTTAGCGGCGTTTTTAGGCGCATTGGGATCCTTGGCGGGATCAAGCTCGAGCTTGAGGAGCTGAAGATTTTCGGCGTAAGTCGTTCCACTGCCTGAATCAAGCTTCGTTGCGACGCTGTTGATTGTCTGCGCCATTGTATCGCCGCGCTTGACAAGCTGTTCCCTCTTCTCGAAAAGCATGTAGCCAAAAATTACGGACACGATGGCGAGCACCGCGATCAGGCTGTTCACGACTCTGTTCATAATACCCATGACTAACTCCTTATTTTTTGACAAAACTATTTTGAATTCGACATGATGCACGAACAAACGGAGCAAATAGAATCTCAAAACGCGCAAAAATCAAATGCGAAAAAACGAAAAACAAGAGAAAATTTCAATATTTCGCAATGCTATTCCTTGTCCAGCTTGCAGATATTGCAATGTCTGCAGTCCAGATGTGCAGGTGCTTTGTATGCTTTGCCCTCCCTGGCGGCCTTTTTCATGTTGTAGAGGTTCATCAGAGCAAGAAATATGCCAAGTACAATGAAGGCACCTGGTGCCTGGTTCATCAGCATGAAATCCGTTTTCCAGCCTGGAATCAGCTTTATATCGAAGGCGCTTCCACTGCAGAAAAATTCCCTTGTAAGCCCGAGAACCATTAGTGACAAGGTGAATCCGACTCCCATTCCAAGCCCGTCAACTGCCGAGGGAATTATGCCGTTTTTCGACGCGAAAGCCTCGGCTCTGCCCAGAACTATGCAATTCACGACAATGAGAGGGATGAAGATTCCGAGGGCGTCGCAGAGGGCTGGAGGGGCATATGCCTGCATAAGGAGGTCAACTATTGTGACAAAAGTCGCTATGACGACAATGTAGCAGGGAATCCTGATTTTTGCCGGGACGATGTTTCTAATCATTGATATGACAAGATTGCTTCCGACGAGCACAAAAGTCGTTGCGACACCCATGCCAAGCCCGTTTACGGCATTCGAGCTCACTGCCAGGGTCGGACACATTCCCAACACCAGAACAAGCGTCGGATTTTCCTTCCATATGCCTTTGCTGAATTCTCCGAAGAGTTTCATTGTTTATTGCTCCCGATGATTTTTTCCTTTTCGGATTTGAAGGCTTCGGCGATTATGTTCACAGCGTCTGTGACCGCCCTACTGCTTATCGTCGCGCCGGTGACGGATTCAATTTTTCCGCCGTCTTTGCGGACAGTCCAGGGCGCGCTGTCCACGCTGAGGTCTCTGAACGAATCAAGGACAGAGTTCGGCGGAAGAGCGCCTTCCTTGGCCTTGCTTCCGGAAAAAAGATCAAAAATGCTTTTTTTCAGCACGCGGTCTGTCACGACAGTGCCCAGTCCGGGAGTTTCGTTGTGCTTTACAACGATCACATTTTGGATTAGTCCGGCTGGGCTCATGCTCAGCATGACGGTTACATCGCCGCCGAAGCCTTTGCTCGAACTTGACTGCGCCACGAATCCGAGGAGGCTTCCCTCTTTTTTCGCGGGATAGAAGATTATTTCATGTCCCTGGCTCGAAATTGCCACGGCATCCTGGGAAGGGTTGTTGTCGAAGCCCTGGATCAGTGTTGATATCGCCTTGCTGTTTTTCTGGATGGAAGCCGCTTTGATGGCTGGCTTCGTCATTGAGTCTGTGAATGCAAGCACGCAGGCGGAAATCCCGCAAATCAGGCCGAGAAAAACACCAAGCTTGATAGTCTCTCCGTTTCCCTTTTTCTCTTCCGCGCTCATTTCTGTTTTTTCTCCGCTCTGTCTTTTTGGGGACTTAGATAGCCGAAAGGAAGTTTCGCAGTATGCCTGTCTATCATTGGCGTAAGGGCATTCATGATGAGGATGGAAAAGCTGACACCTTCGGGAAAGCTTCCCCATATGCGTATGAGGGATGTGATCAGACCACAGCCTACCCCAAAAATCAGCGCGCCTGTCCCTGTCATGGGCGAGGTAACCATGTCGGTCGCCATGAAAAACGCGCCTAGGAAGAGACCGCCGGTCACAGCATGAAAAACCGGCGAGGGAGTCAGTGACGGATCAAAATAATGCGCCAGACCGGTGAATATTACGACAGTTCCTATGAATGCCAGAGGCACTTGCCATCTTATTATTTTCAGGATGATGAGGGCCAGACCGCCGACAAGGAGCGCGAGTGCCGAAGTTTCTCCCAGGCATCCGCCAACATTTCCGATCGCATACTCTGCGACTGCCTTCGAGCCAGTCACAGCTTTCCGCTCCTCGGTCGTCATCTTTCCCTTCACGATGCCAAGTGGAGTCGGACATGTGACACTGTCAACGCCCTTCTGCATGAAGGAATTAAGCGGATGCGAGTTGCCAGCCTTCAACATTTCGCTCGTCGGCTCCCAAGTTGTCATGATCTGGGTGAAGCCGATCAGAAGGCCGACTCTGGCGACAAGAGCAGGATTGAACGGATTGTAGCCGAGTCCGCCATACAACTGCTTGGCAAGACCAATCGCAAGCACCGCGCCTATCAGGCATATCCACCAGGGAACTCCGGCGGAAAGATTCATCGCCAATAGTATTCCAGTCAGCGCCGCACTGCAGTCCCATATGGTGCTCGGACGCCTCATTATTCTGCAGGAAATCTCCTCGACGGCGACGCAGAACACCGTGCAAAGGATGAGCACCTTCAGCGCGTTCAGCCCAAAAAACCATATGCCCGCCGCGCATGCCGGAAGCAGGGAGACGATGACCAGGAGCATGATTTTGCGGATGCTGTCCCCGGAATGCACATGCGGCGAACTGCTGACCAGAAGCCTGGAGCAGTCCGGAAGACGCGTTGAAATTTCATTGTCGGACATCTAGAATCACCTCTTTTTTCTTCTCAAAGCGTTGATTTCAAACTTCGCCCTCTTAAGGTGCTGGACAAGGGGGCGCTTCGCCGGGCATGCGAAGGCGCAGGTGCCGCACTCGATGCAGTCCATCGCATGCTCCGCCTCCGCCAGGTCGAAACGCTCGCTCTCGACCATGACGCTTATCGGACCAGCCATGAGGCTCATCGGGCAGACGTCAATGCACTTTCCACAGCGTATGCAGGGATCGGAGATATACTGGCTGATTTCGGACGCGCCCATCAGGAGGATTCCGGAGCCGTTTTTTGCGACAGTCACATCGAGGGAATATATGGAGACGCCCATCATCGGACCACCAAGTATGATCTTGAGCGGATCCGAGCTGACGCCGCCAGCCAATTCGATCGCTTTCGCCACCGGAGTCCCGATTCTGAACCTCCAGTTGCCGGGATTTTTTATCGGCCCGCCCGTCACAGTCGTAATCCTCTCGACAAGAGGAATTCCGTCGCAGACAGCCTCTTTGACTGCCGCCGCAGTCGCAACATTTTGCACGACGCATCCCACATCCATTGGCAGTGCACCAGCCGGAACTTTTCTTCCAGTCAGGGCATAGATGAGCTGTTTCTCCGCGCCCTGCGGATACATGACTCTCAGCCCTGAGACACCTATCCCGTACTTTCCGGAAAGCGCTGACAGCTTTTCAATCGCATCCGGCTTGTTCTGCTCGATTCCGACAAAAATCCTTTTCACGCCCAGGACTTTCGCCAGGATCAGCGCGCCCGTCATGATCGCGTCGGGATTTTCGAGCATAAGCCTATGATCCGCAGTAAGATACGGCTCGCATTCAGCGCCGTTCAAAATCAGGGTGTCTATTTTCTTGTCCGGCGGAGGAGAGAGCTTCACCAAAGTCGGGAACGCGGCACCGCCCATCCCGACTATGCCAGCCTGCCCTATTCTTTCCTTCAGCTTGTCGGGCTCTTCGCTCTCCCAGTTCATCGGAGAGAATGGCGAAAGCGCCTCGTCCTTTCCGTCGGCGGCAATCACAACGCAAGGACAGGGAACCCCGAACGGTCCCGGGATTTCCGAAATGTCTGCCACGGAACCGCTTGTCGGCGAATGGATTGGAGCTGAAACAAAGCCGCCAGGCTCAGCGATCTGCTGATATTTCCTGACAAGATCGCCCTTTTTCACAATAGGACGAGGAGGCGCGCCAATATTCTGAGCCAGGGAGACATTGTATTTTTCCAGAAGTGGCACCGTCTGAACCGCCTTGGAGGAACTGAGCGACTTCATGTCGTGCGGGTGAACCCCGCCATCAAACTTGCGCGCCTTTGCTGATTCCATGCTCATGCGGACACCCTGGCCTTCCCGGAAATTTCCCGTTCTCTGGCGTCAACAAGTCCAATACAGCCAGTCGGACATGCGGCCTTCTCCACTATTTCTGCGAAATTCGCAGGCGGATTGTCGTAGTTGACTCTGGCAAGGAAGCCGGTCATGATGATCTTGTCCTCCCCGGCAGCCTTCGCGCATTTTCTGCATCCGATGCATGCGACTGAGCAGACCTTTTTCTTTGCAGGTCCCTTTTCGGTGGAACTGCAGAAGACATGCATTTTAACTTTTTCTGGAACAATTTTTATGATTGAACGCGGACATGCGTCAACGCATTTTCCGCAGGCAACGCACAGTTCAGGATGGACATATGCGAGTCCGTCCGGGCTGATTTCGATCGCTCCGAAGGGACAGATTCGTGCACAGGTGCCAAGCCCGAGACAGCCGAAGCGGCATCCCTTTGCGCCTCCGGCGACAAGGGCGGCAGAGCGGCAGTCGCTCACCCCGTTGTAGAATGCGGAACGCACTGCCTTGTCCGCGCCTCCGCCGCAAAGCACAACCGCAGTCTTTTTTTCAGATTCGCCCACCGAAGCAAGCCCCAGAAATGAGGCGATCACGCTTCTTGCCGCTGGCGGGCAGACGGGGCATTTGGAAACATCCTCGGTGTCTCCGGCGACAAGATTTTTTGCGAAATCCGCACATCCCGCGAAGCCGCATGCGCCGCAGTTGGCGCCGGGAAGCATGGCGGAAAGCTCGCCAATGCGCGGATCCGTCTTCACCTCGAACGCCTTTGCCGTCGCTCCGATGACAAGTCCAAGCGAAACTCCCATGACCGCGACAAGCACAGTTGAAACCAGTATGACTGACATTCAGCGAATCCTCATCTTATTTGACCAGACCGGAAAATCCCATGAAAGCCATCGCGAGTATGCCGGCAGTTATCAGGGCGATGGCAGTCCCCTCGAACGGCTTCGGAATTTTTGCAAGCTCAAGCTTTTCCCTGATGCTAGAAAAAAGAAGCAGGGCGAGCGAAAAGCCGACGGCAGAGCAGAACCCGAATATTGTTGACTGCAAAACTCCTCTCGCGAGCTTCGCATTGATCACAGCCGCGCCGAGCACCGCGCAGTTCGTCGTTATAAGTGGCAGATATATGCCCAGAGCACTGTAGAGCCCCGGACTGAGCTTCTGAAGAATGATCTCGACAACCTGCACAAGGGCGGCAATGACAACAATGAAGACCAGCGTCTGAAGATATTCCAGATTGAAGCCGGTCGCCCTGGCAAAAGGGGACTCGGCACTCAGAAGCAGATTGCAGGTCAGGGAAGTTGCGAATGTCGCAAGCGTCAGCACAAAGACGACCGCCCCTGCCATTCCGAGAGCCGTTGACGTCTTTTTGGAAACCCCGAGGAAAGGACATATGCCCAGAAATTTAGCAAGAACAAAATTGTTGACCAGTATCGCGCCGACCGTTATAGCAAGGTATTCGCTAAGCATTGCGGTATGCTCCGTATTTCAGTTCTAGAAACATCGAAACAAAAAAAGCCGGAGCGAAAAATACCCCTATGCGATATAATTGCAAGCGCAAAATGGAAAAAAACAGTCATTTGTCCTTATATGTCTGGCAATCATCCCTCGCTCAATACTGATCGGTGTGGCTGTAGCCCTAATATCACAGTTGAATTTTCACATGCGGGTATTTTTAGAAATAGTAACATATATGTAATATTGCTGGCTGTTATATCATATATGTAACGTTATTGTTATAATAAAAAAACATAATGATTATTATATAGCATTGATATATAGCTACTTATGATTATATATTGTATTATGGCATGAGTATTGCTTTAGTTGGTGAATGTTGTTTATGTCGCGAGATCAACTGCAATGGTAGCTTGCTTCTGAACGGAAAAGAAATGAAAGGAGAGACGATGAAGATGAAGAAGAGAGACGGAATCGCGCTTTGTCTGGCGCTGCTGGCGGCGGTCTCGCCGCTCGGGCTCCGCGCCCAGGTCGAGGCCGAGGCGATCAAGACGGTCAATCCGGTGGACAATCCGGCGATAAAGACCGGCCAGGAGGCACTTGACGAGGATCCCGGTGAAAGGAAGGTCGAGATCGTCGAGGATCGCGATCAGGACTACATGGCGACGAAAATCTACGAGCTGAAGAACGTGAAGTCGGCGGATCTCATGCCCTTCATCGCTGGCGCGGTGCAGAGATACAACGGCGGCTCGACGGTCGAGCGCCTTGACTATGTCGCCGGAAAAAAGCAGTACATTGTGGTGAACACGGCATACGACATGATGCCCTATGTTGACGACATGGTCGCAAAGCTCGACCGCCCAGGCAAGCTCGACTCGAATGGCTCGCTTGTTGACGGAGACGGGATATACCGCTTCGTCTATTGTCCGAAGCACAGGTACTATGCCGACATGAACCGGCTAGGCCCCGTCATCACCATGGGAGATGGAGCATACTTCGACGATGCGAGCGTCAGCATGTTCTACTGGAAGGACTCCAAGTCGGAAGGCGAGAAGGTGCTGAAATGGCTCCAGGTGATTGACCGCCCCGTCCCGCAGGCGGAGATCAAGATCAAGGTCTATATGATCACTGACAATGACATAAAGGAGCTGGGCATAGACTATCTCAACTGGAAGAACGGACCAGGCGCAGAATTTTTCTCGACTGGCGCCGACATCATGCACTTCAGGCAGAAGGAACAGCTTTTTGCCGAGGCTGTAGAAGTCTTCTCGAATTTCGGAGAGGCCTGGGGCGGAATGATGTTCGCTCCCCAGTTTGACGCATCGTTCATCAAGATGCTCGACCAGAAGGGCAAGGCGACTGTGGCAAGCTCCGGATCCCTGGTCATGGTCAACAACTTCAGCGGCACATACACTCTGAGCCTGACGCCGGGATACCAGAACATCGTGAAGAACGAGGAGATGGCGGCGAACGTCGTGGAAAGCATGCTGGGAGACAGCTATTTCCTCACGGTCAACAATCCGATCATCTGCTTCAAGGATCCGGGAGACGTCTGCGGAACTCTCATGTTCAACTACGAAGTTCTGATGAGAAGCGTCGTGGAGAGAAACAACGCCGGCACCGAGTTCGTCAACGAAAATACATTCTCTTCGACGATAACTTTGGCGACGGGGACGGAAAAATTTCTGGCGTCCTTCAACAAGGAGGAGGACGTGGAGGAATATATTGGCATGCCGTTTTTTGGAGATGTTCCCGTGCTGAAATATCTCTTCGGAACGCAGGTGCACTCGAAGTCAATGACGCGGGTGATAGTCACTGTCGTGGCGGAGCCGATCCGTCCGGAGCAGTCTCTTTCAGCCTGGGCAGGTCAGATAGTGAATGCCGCCGAAATGCTTTCGACAGGCACAGCTGAAGCCGGAAGCGCGAAATAACCTGAAAGGAAAGGAGTCCATCAATGAAAAAGATTCTGTTCTCAATTGTGGCGGGGGCTTTTCTGTCCGCCGAGTTTCTGGAGGCGCAGGACGAATTCACAAGGAAGCCTGGCTACAAGTATGACGCCGGCGGCAATGTGAGGTCCAGCGACGGAAGCACAATTTTCACCAATCTCAGGGTTGACATAGACGACAAGACAAAAAAACTGCATCTCATTTCGACGGACAACGATCCGGACGTGATCACCAAGACCTACGTCCTCAAAAATGCGGATCCCTACGAAATACGTCCCTACCTTCTTTCCGCCGTCCAGGCGCAGAGGGTTGACGCTTCGACGACCGACGTGGAGTGCATCAAGTTCAACGACGGAACCGGAGCGCTGATTGTGTCTGCCGAGGACTACCGCTTCGCGAAGCAGGACGGCGTGATGGGCTTCGACGACATGATCGCAATACTCGATCAGCCGAACATAAGCTCCGCTCCCGGAACTGAAGTATATATCTACTTCCCCAAGTACTGGGATGCAAATTCCCTTGCGAACGTCGTGCGCAACGTGGGTCTTAACTACGCCGGAGACACGGTCGAGCTCGAGGGCGGCGCGGACAGGGTCATGGTTGACAGCGGACTGAACGCCATAGTCTTCTACACCCCCGCATACAACAAGAAGACCATAGAGGAGATGCTCAAGCTCTACGACACTCCGACCGCTGAAGTCAAGGTCATGTACAGCGTCTATGAGCTCGACACCGAAAACGACGGGAAGATCGGGGTTGACTATCAGGCATGGAAAAACGGTCCCGGCGCGGATCTCTTCTCCGCCGCAGGAAGATTCAGCAAGGGCTGGACTGGCGGCGCGATGGACGGAGTCGTTGACGGCACCGGCTGGAACAACACGCAGTTCATCAAGTTCAGCCCGAGATGGAACAGCAGATATCTGGATTTCCTGACGGCCAAAGGCAAGGCGAAGGCGATCACGAGCGGCGAAATGTCAATCATGAACAATACGCCCGGAAACATCAGCGCCCTCACGGCAATCCCGAGGTTCGACAACAGCAACAAGATTCCGGACCAGACCGTCTCCAACTCCTACTTCACGCTCGAAAACCAGAACTTCTGGACGAACGGAACAGCCGCCGGACCTGGAAATGTCGGAGACTACAGCATAGCCGCAGTGGACAGCTCCGGAAAGCCCGTCTATACGAACAGCTTCACTGGAAGCATGTCCTTCACAAGGCTGAGCTATGCTAACAGCGTGACGACCTATCAGATGAAGTTCGCAAGCGGCGGAGGCGTATTCTACCATGACGGCAGACAGTCGTATTCGAATAAAATCGTCTGCTACAACCTCGTGGTTTCGCAGTGCACCCTCGACAGAGTGATTGTAGGAGTCAACCCCCTCACGGGTCTGCCGACCTACGACGACACATACAACTGGACGCCTGTTGACGCCTGGAGAAGCGGAGACATGACCATAATGAAGGGCTACAGCACCGAAACTGTCGGACAGGACTATGGATTCCAGATGACGCTTACGCCGATTGTGACCGAGCTCAGCACCATGATCAACATAAACGTCAGCAACACCAGCCTGATCGGCTACAGTGCCGACGGCAACGCCCGCACAGAGCTAAGCGCCGTGGACACCCAGGTCATGGTCTCCAACTCGGGACAGAAATTCGTGATAGGCGGCATCGACAAGAAGACTCTGGTCAGGAGCGTCAGCAAGGTTCCGTGGCTCGGAGACATCCCTGTCATCGGCTACGCCCTCTCGAGCGAATCCGAATCCGTCAAAAAGACCCAGATGGTGACGGTTATCGAGTGCAGGCTCACCGCCCCGGATCTGAAGGTCGCCGACGGAATTCTCAAAGACCAGGAGATGGTTGACGAGAAGACCGCGGACAACGGAGAAAATAACAATCTGAAAAACTGCAATTTCGGATTTGATCAGTTCCTGCTGGACAAAGACAAGAAGTCTCTTGATCCTTTGCCCTGAGCTAAAGAGTCGTTCTTTCTCCCCAAAGAACTGGAGGCTCCGATTTCGGTCGGAGCCTCTTTTTTTTGATTATGCATAATTCCAGCAAATGACTTGAAATAAAA